>CAIJIZ010000348.1 GCA_903820735.1 uncultured Pirellula sp. | reverse complement strand
TCGGTGCCGGTGCGGACCTCGCGTATCTTGGCTTGAAGGACCCAGTCGATTTGAGCCAAGCGAGGTGGCACCGCGAATTCAAGTGTCAGTTCTTGTTTATCGCTTAGCTCCAGTTTTGGAAAGTTTTGTGTCGTGGAGACTCCATCGAGATCGGTGCATTTCGCAGTCAACTCGATGTCGGTCAAATCGGACAAAGGCAACGGTTGGTTATAAGCAAGCAGTTTGGCCCGAAGAGCCACAGCGGCTCGATTTCCCGAAAGGACCGTTTGAGGATCGACCAAGAATTCCGCTTGGAATTCATAGGCTTCAGCAAGGTGGGTCAAGGGTTCGAGAGTGGCGAAGTTACCGTCGCACAGCAGGATCCCCTTGGCTTGCGTGGTTTGTTCGAAGGGGATCAAAATCCAACCGTCATCGCTTGCGGAGAATTCGCGTTCGCGCAAGAGGACTTTGGCGGTAGGTACATGGTTGCCTTCGGCATCGACGATGCGCAGAAGTTGACCGGCATCGGAAATCGTTTGGATCGATTGCAGTTGTCCTTTTTGAATCAAAGCGCGGCTACGCTGTCCACCGGCGAGGACTTCGACGATCCACAATCCTTTTCCCTCGAGTTCAGGTAGTTCCAATGTTTCGCGGTGTCGTCGATCATTGCGTTGGGCAAAGGCTAGTTTTCGTTCGATGTTGGGAACCACACCATCGAGATCGATCGCCGTGGAGATCGGCGTCATCTGCTTGCTCAAGATATTCCGGGCGTTCAAGCGGTATATCCGCACGAAGAGTTCGGGAGTGTTCTTCAGATCGATCTCAAGTCGCACTTTTTGGTCCGATCCGACAATGGTTGGGTTTGTCGGTGCAAATCGAACTTCGATTCTCTCAGCAAGCTCTTTTTGGGCTTCAGGGGTAAGCTGTGCGTAATAGGTTTTTGGATCGCCGATCCCATGAAGGATTTTCGTAATCGCGAAGAATCTCTGCAGGTAACCTCGTTCTAGCCATTCGCTGAAATCATCGACGTTCGCGTCGGTTCGAAAGAAAATGTCCAAGTAGCGTTCGATTAGTGTTTGATCGTCACCGATGGGGCGTTCCAAGAGACGAATAGGGAAAGCTACATTCCAGTCAATAATAGGTTTGCCGTTCGATCGCTCACGAAACTCCGAAGTGCAGATAGCACGATGATTGGGGAGACGCAAGTAGCGTTTGAATCTTTGGCGGTCGGGGGTGCCTTGTTCCAAGTCAAAGACAAGACGTTGATGCAGGATCGAAGCGATCAGGCTGTTGTGGACTTCTGGCAGTCCCAGCGCGAAGGTCTCCATGCGTTCGAGATGTTCGCGTTTGACTTGGGGATCTTGCAGTGATTGATCATCGGTGGGTTGCAATCGGCGGAGGACATCGATGACATAGTTCCCGTTTTGGTCGATCGATGGGATACGTTTTCGAAGTTCTTGGAGTTGGGCGAGGGTCAGTTCGCGATGGATCGGAGCCCAGCCGAAGCCTTGGGAGTGAATCGTCGTGAGTTCTTCGACCATTCGATCGATCAACTTTGGGGTGTCGACCCGGCGAGAACGGCTGAACCAGCGCCTCAGGGCATCGATGTTTTGGATATGTTCAAGGGAGTCGGCCAAGACGTTGTCTTCGATCGTATCGAGGCCAGGACCTTGAACGTTCTCACGCAGGAGTCGCTTCCAGTCGATGGTGGCAGGATCGAGTTTCGTTGGTAGCTCTGCAGCTTCGTCTTTCTTCGGAGCGGGGTGACTCAAAGGGATTTGAAATTCACGTTGAAGGTATTCGCTTGTTGCGTCGGGATTGGAAGCGAATTCCAGGAGCGACTGCCGCGTTAGCAATGATTTGGACTGTGCGTTCAGACCTTGCTTTGCGATCCAGTCATTCAGAAGCGTGCGAGCTTGAGCGACTCGTCCTTCATTTTGATTATGAAGGACATGATAGTAGAAATACTCCGGGGTATTTGGGATCAATTCTTCGAGGGCTTGCTCCCGTTGGTCGGAGAGAGCGAAGCGTTCGAGGAACCCGAGCGGCTCGCTTTGAGCCACCGCATTTTGCGGGAACAGGAAGCAGGTCAAGAAAGCGGTACCGGCGAGGAGTAGAAGAGTCTGCATAGGGAAAAGCATCGGGTGGTAGCGAGACAAGACGAGATAAGATCGAACGATCTTAAGGATAACGCGGAGTGGGGGGATTTTCTTAGTGAAAAACTGGGCACTACGGCAAAAAGAGGGCGCTGGTGAGCGAATATGCCGGTTCCTAGCAAGATGCCGACGGGTGCGAAGAGACCAACTTTAGAACGATTGTCCCAATCGTTTACATAGCCACTTTAGCGGCGGCGTTATTCTTTGTATGGATTGGGGGTCGGGGGGATTGAGCATCGCTACTATTGAGCTTGTCGTACCAAGAGAATCAAGTACGAGTATCCATCTTTTCCGGGCCCATTTTTGAGTCCATTATTCATCGCGGGCTCGTCCTTCGAAGCCTTTCGACGGCCGAGATCCATTCCGTTACCTTCGAGCATGGAAGGGAATTCGTTTACTTCCTTTTTGGTTAGCTCATCGCGGAAGGTCAATCTGTGGGCTGATGGCGCGCCGGTCGAACCATCGCTTACCATCGCTAGCTGATCGATAAG
>CAIJIZ010000347.1 GCA_903820735.1 uncultured Pirellula sp. | reverse complement strand
GTGCTGGACACTGTACGCACTCTCTTACGATTCGCTTGTTCCACAAGCCGCCTACGACGCTTGGCACGCAATGCAAGGCGCGAGTGAATCCCAAGGCGGAGTCGATCCGAAACTACACTTTCTCGTCGATGGCCAACTAAGCCACCTCTTTTCGGAAACCGCCGGGATCTTGTTCTTCTTGATCGGTGCGATGACCATTGTCGAACTGGTCGATGCACACGAAGGGTTCTCGCTGATTACAAAGTATGTACGTTCCAAAAGCAAAGTGACTTTGCTGTGGGTCGTCGGTATCTGCACGTTCTTCTTGTCAGCAGTCCTGGATAATCTGACGACGACCATCGTCATGATCTCGGTGTTGCGCAAGCTAGTGGCAGACCGAGAACTACGACTGCTCTACGTCGGCGTAGTCGTCATTGCAGCTAATGCCGGTGGTGCTTGGACGGTCATCGGCGACGTGACAACGACGATGATCTGGATGAAGCACAAGATTGGTGAATGGGAAGTAATGCGAGAATTATTCTTGGCTAGCATCGCCTGTCTGCTTGTACCGCTCTTTATCCTTTCGATGCAGCTCAAGGGTGAGTTAGAGGCTCCGCAAGACACCGATGCGGATCGCGAAGAGAGATCGATTGAAACCTGGCACAAAGCACTCTTTTTATTCTTGGGGGTAGCGGGGCTCCTCAGCGTGCCGATATTCAAAACCTATACCCACTTGCCTCCATTTATGGGAATGATGCTTAGCTTGGGCGGCCTGTGGCTCGCTTCGGAACTCGTCTCGCACACCATGGATGAGAAGACCAAGAGCAGTACAGGGGTTTTAGCAGCTCTGCGACGAATCGACATGTCAAGCGTTTTGTTCTTTCTAGGGATTCTGCTCGCAGTCGGATCGCTCGGCTCGATGGGCATCTTGACGCAATTGGCTCAGTGGCTTCAAGCCACCTTGAAGAACCAATCGCTGATTGCAGTGATTATCGGATTGGTCTCAGCGGTGGTTGACAACGTACCGTTGGTCGCGGCAGGGATCGAAATGTACTCCCCTACCAACGGACTGAACGATCCCTTCTGGATGTTGCTAGCTTATTGCGGAGGAACCGGAGGAAGTTGTTTGATCATCGGTTCGGCTGCCGGGGTGGCCGCGATGGGGCTCGAGAAAATCGATTTCTTTTGGTACTTGAAAAAGATCACGCCGTTGGCTTTTGCTGGCTATTTTGCAGGAATTCTCGTCTATTTCTTGCAACAAGCGATTTTCTAAGGGGAGAGAGGGAATACGCGGGGTGTGGTCGAGTCCCATTCGATTGCGGTTTTTCTCATAACCGAGGCCGGATTGAATCTTACCGAGTCGGCTTGAATCCCTAAAATTCTGACCATGGTTAAATTCTGACCATGGTTGCCGGTTGGGGTGCGAAGGTCTTGTTCCCCGCCTTCAGCCCATCCCTCTTATTCGAATTGAACCAAGCGATGAGCAAGCTGTTTTCCGATCGAACAAGCCAACTGCCCGATGACCAACGAATCGTGATGACGGGCGTTGGATTGACAAGCCCCAACGGGAACAATCTCGAAGACTACCGAGCGGCGTTATTAGCGGGTCGCAGCGGCGTTCGCAATTACAACATTCGCTACGTAGGCGATACCCACGCCGGGGTGTGCGACTTTGAAGCGGTCAAATACCAAAGCAAACGCGACATGCGCCGAGGAACTCGAGCCGGCACGATCGGCATATGGTCAGCCCGTGAAGCCATCGGTCGCAGTGGACTCGATTGGCAGAATGTCGACAAGTCCCGGGTTGGCATCTACATCGGGATCACCGAACACGGAAACGTAGAAACCGAGAACGAAATCTATTCGATCTCGCAGTTCAACTACGATACGACCGTCTGGTCTCACCACCACAATCCCCGAACGGTTGCCAATAACCCAGCCGGTGAAATCGCTTTGAACATGGGGATCACCGGCCCGCACTACACCATCGGGGCAGCTTGCGCCGCAGGGAATGCAGGGATCATCCAAGGTGTCCAAATGCTGCGGTTGCACGAATGCGATCTTGCAATCGCCGGCGGGGTCTCCGAAAGCATTCACACCTTCGGTATTTTCGCCTCCTTCAAATCCCAAGGTGCTCTGGCAAGCAACGCCGATCCAACGAAAGCTTCCCGACCGTTCGATAAAAACCGAAATGGAATTGTCGTTGCCGAAGGAGGATGTTTGTACATCCTCGAACGACTTTCGGACGCCAAAGCCCGATCGGCGAATATTCTTGCTGAAATAGTCTCCTACGCCATCAATACCGACGCCACCGATTTCGTCTTGCCAAACCCAGAGCGGCAAGCCCAGTGCGTGCGGTTGGCACTCCAACGGGGGGGAGTTACCCCTGAGCAAGTCGACATCGTCAGCACCCACGCCACCGGAACGACCAGCGGGGACAACCAAGAAACCGACGCGTTGAGACAAGTCTTCTGCGGGTCGGGCGGGGGTGGAAAAACCCGGTTCAACAACACGAAAAGCTTCATCGGCCACACGATGGGAGCCGCCGGAGCCTTGGAATTAGCTGGGAATTTACCCAGTTTTGAGGACAGGGTTTGCCATGCTACCATAAATGTGGACAATTTGGACGAGCAGTGCGCGCTCGACGGTCTGGTCATCAACCAGCCCCAAGAGCTCGAACGTGTCGACTACATTCTCAATAATTCCTTCGGCATGCTGGGCATCAATTCCGTTCTGCTCGTCAGACGGTTCGCTTGATCTCCCGCACCGCCTCCCCTATTTTTCCTTCGCAGTTTTATCCTCGCCGTTTTCCTTCGGAGTGACGCAATCCATGACATCAGCAGAAATCCGGAATGAGATCCTCGATATTTTGAGCGACATCGCTCCCGATGAAGATCTCTCCGGTCTTGAGGACAGCAAGTCGTTTCGTGAGCAACTTGAGCTCGATAGCATGGACTTCTTGGATATCGTGATGGAACTGCGGAAACGTCATCGCGTTCAAATTCCCGAGGAAGACTACGGCAATCTCGCTTCGATGTCCTCGACGGTGACTTACCTCGAACCCAAAATGCGCGACATCGTAGCAGCGTAAGCTACGAAGTTGCACCAATGAACTTAGCTGCCCAAACACGCAAGGCAGCATTAGGTTCATACACTACGAAACTCAGCAACCAAGGCTTGCTATGGTTGCTTCGCAGGGACAAATACGGGTAGGCAACCTAGTGCCTCCCGTTTCTTATTGCCATCAAAGTTCCCTATGCGCCATCGATCTACCCGTGATGTCGTTGAAGACCTGCGCTCTGCCGGACGGTTGATCGAAGTCGACACACCCCTGTCTCCCCACCTGGAAATTCCCGAGGTTCAAAGGCGTGTCTACGCACGAGGCGGCCCAGCACTCCTTTTCACCCGCCCGACCAACACGTCCTTCCCCATGGCAAGCAACTTGTTCGGCTCGCTCGAACAAGCCCGATACCTATTCCGCGATACCATCGATCGTGTCCGACGCGCTATCGAATTAAAAATTGATCCGACAGCCTTCTTTCAAAAACCGACTCGCTACCTATCCGCTCCCTGGACCGCTTGGACAATGCTTCCGAAGTCCCTGCGTGCCGACTCGGTAAGAACTCGATCCGTTCTTGCGAACCCTTGCCGCATTAGCGACTTGCCCAAACTGGTTTCCTGGCCCGATGATGGCGGACCATTTGTTACCCTTCCGCAAGTCCTCAGTTTGCCACCCCAAACCAGTAGTCAAGCAAACAAAGCAAAACCTCGCCGAAACGATCTTACGCGATGCAACCTCGGCATGTACCGCATCCAACTCTCCGGAAACGAGTACCAAACCGATCGCGAAATCGGACTGCACTACCAATTGCACCGTGGCATCGGAGTGCATCATCAACAAGCCCTTGCGGCAGGTGTCCCATTCCCCGTTACCATCACTGTCGGTGGCACACCGGCAATGAGCCTCGCTGCCGTGATGCCACTTCCTGAAGGAGTCGGTGAACTGACCTTTGCCGGTGCAATGGCCGGTGGACGCATCCCCATGATCCAAGCCCCCGCTCCGATCTACGCCGATGCCGACTTCGCAATCAGCGGTATCATCGACCCAACTTCGCTTAAACCCGAAGGACCCTTTGGAGACCACCTCGGATACTACGCCAAAACTCACCCGTTCCCTTGGATGCACATCCAAAGCGTTAGCCATCGACCAGGGGCGATATGGCCTTTTACTGTCGTGGGACGCCCTCCTCAAGAAGACACGACCTTCGGGGAACTAATCCACGAACTGACCGGACCGATCATCCCCAGCGTCCTACCCGGAGTTCGAGGAGTCCATGCAGTGGACGTCGCAGGTGTTCACCCACTCCTGCTAGCGATCGGCTCGGAACGCTACACCCCGTACAAAAAACCAAATCGACCCCAAGAACTTTTGACCCAAGCCAATGCGATCCTCGGCCAAGGCCAAATGTCCCTCGCGAAGTACTTGTTCATTATCGATGGCAACGATCCGAATCACCCGGACTTGTACGATCTGCAATCCTTCTTCATCTGGGTTTTCGAGCGGATCGATTTTGCGAACGGTCTCCATTTTCAAACCAAAACCACAATCGATACGTTGGACTACTCCGGCGAAGGTTGGAACCAAGGCTCCAAACTTGTCACCGCCATCAGCGGTGAGAAACGCCGAGAACTCACCAGAGCGTTGCCATCGAACTTGCAGCTTCCAGAGGGTGTCCAACACCCCAAACTCTGCTTACCAGGGGTCATCGCTGTCGAGTCGAAACTCGAGCTCGACGCAATCATGCAACGCTTCAATCAACTCCCCCCGACGCGTGAATCCAACTCCAACCCATCAGACTCACCGCAAATCGCCCTGATCGTCCTGGTCGATGATGCCGATTTCACGAGCCGATCGATCGCTAACTGGACGTGGGTCACCTTCACCCGCAGCAACCCATCGATCGACATGCGAGGGATCGGGGAACGTGTCGAGCACAAACATTGGAGCTGCACCGGTCCACTGGTGATCGATGCTCGCACCAAGCCTCACCATGCTCCTCCACTGATCGAAAACCCCGAGGTGACCAAAAAGATAGATGCACTTGCCTCTCAAGGTGGCCCTTTGGCAAAGTTTTTGTAAAGATTTGCTCGCCGGGAACGAATGCTTCTCTACCGTTCCCAGACCGCAGACGATAATGAACACTGCGCGTTGAGCCCCCCCCTTTAACCTGCGAGCACACGACAATGAACTTTCAGGCGATGAACTTTCAGGCAGCATGCTATTCCTACCGCAATCGGTTCACCAATGCCCCGTTCACCAATGCCCCGTCCAGCGTTGCTCATTGGACTCGCCGCAAGCTTCTGCATTCGGCCCCCGCAATAGCCATCGGTACGTCGCTACCGTTCTGGACCCGATTCGCTGAATCGATCTCCCTGGCTAACGAAACAAAATCCTCTAGCAACGACAAACTTCGGCCTAAAGCCCTGATCCTCCTCTGGATGCACGGCGGCCCAAGCCAGCTCGACACCTTCGACCCCCATCCAGACTCTGCGATCGGCGGTCCTACTCGAGCTATCAAAACATCTGTACCCGATCTGCAAATAGCCGACACCCTTGAGCAAACCGCCGAAGTCATGCATCACGCGACCTTGATCCGCTCCATGGTCTCGAAGGAAGGGGATCACGAACGGGCTACCTACAACATGAAGACAGGCTGGCGTCCCGATCCAACACTGATCCACCCCGCAATCGGATCCGTACTGTGCCACCAGTCTTCGAGCAACCTGGAAATTCCCAAGCACGTTTCGATCCTCTCCAGCCAATGGCCTTCGCGCGGTGGTTACCTTGGAAGCCAATGGGATGCGTTCCAACTCTCCGACCCCAAGAACCCACTTCCTAACCTCAAAAGCCCAGTTAAAGACGAACAGTTCCAAAAGCGTATCGCAGATCTGGAAGTCCTTGAGAAGCAGTTCCGAAGGGGGCGACGCAGCGATTTGGATGCTAACAAAACCCTTCACTCGATCTCGACCCAACGGGCTATGCAGATGATGTCGAGCGAGCAGATCCAAGCTTTCGAGATCGATCGAGAAGATCGATCCACACGCGACTCCTTCGGCGATACTCCATTCGGACGCGGTTGCCTTGCCGCAGTGCGTCTGGTCGAACAAGGTGTAAGCTGTGTCGAAGTCGAGCTCAGTGGTTGGGACTCCCATATCGAAAACTACACCCTGCAATCCGGACGATGCAAAATCCTCGATGCAGCTCTGCACGGATTGATCAAGTTGTTAGAAGCACGCGAGCTTCTCGATTCCACGGTCGTCGTATGCGGAGGTGAATTCGGACGCACCCCTAAAATCAACGTCGCCGATGGACGTGATCATTGGCCCAACGGATTCAGCACCGTCCTGTTTGGCGGCCCCTTCCGTCGTGGTCACATACACGGCGCAACCACCTCCGAACTGATCGAATCAGCCAAAGAATCCTCGTCGAAACAAACGCAGCAAAAAGAGAACAATCCACTCGATGGAGTGAGCGACCCAGTAAGCGTAGAAGATTTACACGCCACAATCCTTCATGCCTTTGGGGTCGACCCAAGCGCCGAATCCATCACACCCATCGGCCGCCCGATGGCTTGGAGCAAAGGGAAAATCATCGAAACTCTGTTCGCCTAATCAACCCTCTGTTCGCCTAGCCGATAAAGTCTTCGATGTACTCACGGATGATCTGCACGAGACTTGTCGGAGAAGGAAGTCCCAAACTGATCGCGCGAGAGCCATCAATGGATAACGGCCATCGATCGACAATCCCTTGAATCCTCGCATCGGGAACTTCCACGATCTTGCCAAGTTGTTTTGGCAAGCCCGGGATATCTTTTTGAGCGAGCGCTTGTTGAGCAGCCCGGGGAGTAACGCGCAGGGCCGCAAGTCCAACAGCTCGATCGCTTCCAAGTCGCTCGGCAGGTAAGTCGTGAAGAGCAACCAAGGAATCGATCACCGTCCTATAACCTGTCATCGGATGGCATTGGTCGAGATGAACTGGCAACAGGCAATCGACTCCATGCAACGGTTCGCGAAACATGCCACTCGCCCAGGACGAAGCTGCCGCGTTGGGCTTACCAGGTCTGACGATTACCGTCGGCAGGCGCGCTGAGCGTCCGTCGAAAAATCCTTTGCGAGAATAGTCGTTGATCAACAACTCGCACATGACTTTAGTCATGCCATAAGTCGTCTGCGGAGTGGTCTTGGTCATGTCGGTGCAAGGGTCGCTCATGGCTTGGCCTCCGAAGCAGGCGATGCTGCTGGCAAATACCACGCGACACGTCGGCCCCAACTTGCGAGCTGCTTCAAAGATGTTCAAACCACCTTGCAAGTTCACACGCAAAGCGTCGTCGAAACGCTCTTCACATTCCCCACTGACCATCGACGCGAGATGAAAAATCGACGTATCCGGTCGACCGCTTAGAACCTCATCGATGATGCGTCGATCCTCGACACTTCCGACCACCCGCTCGACGCGAATCGAACTATCCTGAGCAACCCGGGTATCAGGCCGTGAAAAATGAGAATCCAGTAGCACCACCCGTTCGATTGGCACCGATACTCCTAATGAATTCACCAGTTGCCGCACCTGTAGAAGTTTTTCACATAGTTGGTGTCCGAGGAATCCACCTCCTCCGGTGATGATAACGTTCATTATAGGTGCTTCGACTTGAGAATTTTGGGGGTTGGGAATTTGAGTTGCTAGCGGGGTACGCATCGAGGGCGGAAAATCGTCGAAATCGGCAGTTTCCGAGCGCCTGAAATCTACGCTTGC
>CAIJIZ010000346.1 GCA_903820735.1 uncultured Pirellula sp. | reverse complement strand
TGTGTTTTGCGAACTGCATAGAGAGCGATAACTATCCTGCTGAAATTACTCATGATTGATGTGCAAAAGTTAGCATCCAGCGTTGTTCAGTGCTCTTCGCACCCTCATCCCCCCCGCCCCTTGCTCCCGCCCGCGGGAGAAGGGGAGCCAAGCGTATAAGGCTCAGCGCCTTTGATTATCAATTCGTAGCCGCGATCGCTTCGCGCGGTTAGACAAATGAATTAGGGTTGTACACTACTTATTCGTAACTCCCCTTCGCCTCCCGGGGGAGGAGAAGGGGTTGGGGGATGAGGTGGGGGAACACGCGCAGTATGTGTTTTGCGAACTACATAGAGTGAGAGAAGAGACCCTCAAGAGGCACAAGACGGGGCTATGTTATCTGGGTCGAGGCCTAGAGCCTTTCATTGGGATTCCTTGAGCGTTTCGGCCAGTATCTCCCGTTCAGCTTGACGTTCCGGCCGATCAAGTTCCACTGCAAGCTTGGCTTGGATCAACTTCATGACATCTGGAGGAAGCTGCTGAAATTCTTGGGTGTAAATCAAGTAGGAGAGGGGATAGCGAAACAAACGAGTATTCAGGTCTAAGTCGCGCAGCGAACGCCCCTGTTTGTCACGAGGACCGGTCGATGCGAAGACCGTTGCAAAGTTGCTTGTTCCACTCACTGCCCCGTCGAGAGGAGGCTCACCATGCATTAGCATTGCGTCGGCAAGATGATTGGCGACCGACTGGATCCGTCGCTCGGTGCTTTCACTGCGATACTGCGGGTCGCGCCCAAGAGCCTTGTTCATCGATTCATCCATGGCGATCGCCTGACGGGTTTCGAAACTGGCTTTTGTGATGAGGTTGTGAACCCGGATTTGATGTTCGAGAACCATCAGTGCCACCAAGTCACTATGTGGCTCAGGATGCAATCCAGGAGCAACTCGCGAGGGAAGTTGTAGCTGATTTGCGCCCGATTCGAAATCGACTTTTTGTGGATCGGTTCGATCGACCGCAAACAAATTCCCAAGGTGCCGCATCGAGCCATGCGTCCCGGTGACATACCATCCTCCCCACCTCGATTGAAATGGACTTCGATAGTCCGTCGTGAAACTGCTTGAGCCCGTTCTCGGTCGTCCTGCACGATCGGAGTAAATCGATCTCACAATGTATCCCGGAACGTTTTCGGTGCGTGTTGTCGCATGGCATGACAAGCACTGACCGCGATCCCGCACCAATCCGCTCGATGAGTCATTGAATGATCGATCGTTCGCCTCGGCCACGTCAGGTTGGATTCCGGTATCGAAGGTATAGAACACCGCACCGAGCTTGGGATCGTTTGCTGCAAGTTCCAAGATGCTACTGCCCGGCACATATCCCACGTAGACCGAGTCGTTAAAATAAATCGCTCTTGGATTCGTTGGAGATATCTTGTGGATCTGAAGACTGGTTTTTGAGAACACCAAGACTTGTGATTCCAAAGGTATATGAAGCTCCTTGAGCAAACCTGGTAACAGTCCGTAATGTGGATCCTTATCAAGCTTCGTTTGGCCGGATTGCAGCCGCCTTTGAAGCTGCGCTACGGGATCTTGAGATTCACTTGTGCTGTACAAGATTGGCGCAAGATCAAAACTATCTTGAGCTGGCACACGCTTGCTCGGGCTAAAGACGAAAACGGAAAGCAGACAAACGCTAATCCGTAACCCGACGATCGAGCAGTTCCGATGTTGCGACCCTTCGCCTTGGGGAACTGAAAAATGCACGCTTCGATTGGCTTGCATCTTGACCACCTGCTTCGCTTGTGAACAAAGGGAATACTCGCAGTTCTCAACACGAGAACTCCTTCCTGTCAATTATGGACGTTCAACTCCACAATTGCAAGTTTCATCACTTGGATTCCCATCGGATTCGGTGCGAGGAAACGAAGCATCCAGGAGCAAATTCTCACGAAAAACTTTCCGTTCGTTGTGGGGGATTGCTCAGGGTTAGATCGCTGTTTAGAGTGGTGTTTTACAACCCCCATCTGAATAAGTAATTCTACGCAGGCCCACTAATGAAATTTCGAATCCGCAAGTCCTTGGTCATCGCAGGCTCGCTCGTCGCAACATGTTGTTTTGGTAGTCATTGGACGGGTGGTGATTGGGTAGGCGGCGATTGGGCAGGCGGCGATTGGGCAGGCGGCGATTGGGCAGGCGTACTTGGCTCGCGTGCAATGGGGCAAGAAGAGTCAATTACGACTCTCTACCACGGTGGAGACATCGTGACGATGCGTGGCATGGAGCCGGAGTACGTCGAGAGTTTGGCGGTGCGCAATGGAAAGATTCTCTTTACGGGTACGGTTGCGGATGCGAAGAGCAAGTTTGGTGCGAACGCGAAGTTAGTAGACCTCGGGGGCAAGACGATGCTACCGGGGTTTATCGATACGCATGGCCACTTTGTTTATTTCGGCAAGAACTTGGTGGACGCCAATCTGTTTAATTGTGTGGATGTGCCCGACTTGCTCGAGAGAATGAAGAAGCAAGTTGAGCGAACTCCGAAGGGAGCTTGGATTGTCGGTTTTGGTTATCAGCCACGCGGGATGAAGGAGGGGAGACCACCGACGATCGAGGAACTCGATCAGATTTCCAAAGATGTGCCTGTGATGATTGTCGACTCGTCGGGGCACATGGGTGTTGGCAACAGTGCGGCATTCCGCGCAGCGGGCATCACGGCGGATACGCCCGATCCGACAGGCGGAGCTTTTACTCGTAAAGAGGATGGCAAGCGTCTAGCTGGGCCGATGGAAGAGACTGCATTGAATGCGGTGCGTGCGACACGGCCTGCTTTTTCGAATGAGTTGGCAGCCCAAGCGATTACGGGGGCGGCGCAAGTATGGGCGAGCTACGGACAGACCACGGCCATGGAAGCAGGTCTTGGGCTTGGTAATGACGACATTCAGATTGTCACCCATGCGATCGATGCGAAGCTCTTGCCGATCGACTTGTATATCGCCGCCAAAGACTCCGCATTGGATGACACCTTAGCAGCGTCTTATTCCATTTCCTCACAATACAACGTCAAGGCAGGCGGAGTTGTTGAAAAGCTCCGAGCGGCAAGGCCCGATCTGGATAACCGATATATCAATCGCGCACGCTTAGGCGGAGTAAAATTCTGGCTGGACGGTAGTCTCGATACGGCTTGGTTTACCAAACCATACACGCAGACGCCTCAAGGCAAGACGGCTCCATTTTCTGGATATCAACAGATTCCTGACGAAGTGCTCGATGCGGTCTTTGACAAGTACTGGACGACCGACTTCCAGATCCACATGCACATGAATGGAGATGCGGCTGCGGACCAAGCTTTGTCGGCGATAAGCAAAGCGGTCAAGAAGCACGGGATGCGTGATGCTAGACCGGTATTTGTGCATGGTGCTTGGTTGCGCATCGATCAAATTGAACGAGTCAAAACGTATGGAGCGATTCCGAGTTTTCTCACCTCAGGAATTGTGGTCGGTGGGGATTCCGTCGTGAAGTTATGGGGCCCAGAGCGATCCGCCGGGGCGATGGCGTCAAGAACGTTCCTTCGTTCAGGACTGAATTTCACTTATTCCCACGATGCCCCTGTTTCCCCAGTACCTTCGATCTTGGCTCTGGTCGATGCCGGAGTCAATCGGCTTTCGGGTTCCGGTCAATTGATTGGCCCCGACGAGCGAATTCCCCCATACCATGGGCTGCGTGCGGTAACCTCGATGGCCGCTTATCAATTGAAAGAAGAGGCCACCAAAGGGACTCTCGAAGTCGGCAAATTGGCGGACTTGGTGATTCTTGACAAGAATCCCATGAAAGTTGAATCGACAACGATCAAGGACATCCTCGTCGTTGAAACGATCAAGGAAGGCCAGACCGTCTTCAAACGCTGATAGCCGTTCTCTGGAGTATCGTGCTCGGCGTGTCGATTACGAGCGTTAGTACCCTTTCATTGAGCACTAGCAGCAATCCATGGCAGTGTTTTAAAAATCGCAATTTCAAAATTTGCGACGAAGACTAGCGACCGATTGGAAGAGTCAGCAGTGGGGCTCGAGACTCGGTAGGTTGAAGTTCCAAGCGAGAGACTTCGAGCAGAAGTGCGAAGGTCGATTTTGACTCGCGATCCCGTTCGTTGATGTAGTACCAATATCCATCATAATGCACTGCCACATAAGCGTTGGCAGGGCGTTTTTTGGATTGAATACTTCGGACGTGAAAAATACCGCAAAGGACTTGCTGCCAATCAAATGGTAGACCATCAGCTGTGCAAGTCACCGGTGCCTTTCCACTTCGAATGTGCTCTTCAGGTACATCAATACCGTGGGAGACAAAAAAGAGGACTTGTAAAAGTGAGCGAGTTTCGATGTCAAGGCACTCGAGCGGTTTACCAGAAGACTCATATTCATACGGGGTCAGTTCTTCATTGGTAAGCTCGATCGATCGCAGAGACGGATCGATGTGAAACGCATTGCAAAAGACCTCCCATGCAGGGTGACTTGCAACTGCTTGATCGACAGCTAGCAGCGGTTGCTCGAATTTCCTGATCAGAACATATCCATCGTCCGTGTTGCGCATTTCGAGTTTCATGTCGACGGCTTTTAGCGCAAGCTCGGCAGGATTCGGTGGCGTAGTAAAAGGCCCAGCTACCGTCTCCTCTTTTTCATCGAGATGCAGTTGAACAAGTTGCGCATCTTGAAGTTCTTGCAATGCATACATGCCGGTTAAGAATTGCGCATACTCGGGAGCGATTTTCGGTGTAGGGCCACTTGCCGTCTCCGCATTGGAAACCCAGTTCAGATTTTCCAAGTAGAGTCGCAAGACAGTTGATATTGGCCAAGTCGTTTTCGAAAGGTAGAGAACCCCTTGAAGCGAAATTGGGGTAAAGAGCCGACGTGTGAATTCCTCGTCGTCCAGAGGGGTGTAACTCAAGGTCGGTCGCGAAGCTCGAGTTAATTCCGCTTGAGGAAGCAAATTTGTGCGGAAGCCTCCCCCGTCGCCCGATACCAAAAACGGCAACGCCTGTAGACCGGTCGATAGTTCTTGCTGATCTGCAATCGAAGAGATTGCCAACGAGCTTGGGGTGTCCGTATAACGCAATCGAACGATATTCAGAAGGAACTGTTCCTCAGACGTTCGCTTGACCGCTTCATTGTACGGCAAGCGAGTCTGAACGAGAGCTCTGGGCCCAAATCCACAACCTGGGAGAGTCAGCAGACACACCGACAGTGCCACTATCCGGCTAAGTACCCACCCCGATTTCGTACTTGCTATTGCTAGCAAAACATGCATCCAATCCATGCAAGGATCCTTGGGATTTATTCGGTTCGAATGGGAATAGGATTGTTTCGTACTGCCGTTTAATACCACTGTTTCGTTGGTATCGGTTAGGGGGACGGTAGGCATTAGGCAAACTTTGCGGAGGGATTGAAACTGGGCTTTTGCGATTGAGTCCCCTACGGGTCGTGAATCTGGCTTGACGCGTACCGTGCAAATGGACTACTCCCATGTGTGAGTTTCTAGCGGACTGCAAGGGACGCGAAACGAATCGTAAGAAAAGAGTGGAGTAGAGATGAAAGGCCACGGATGATCGGCTTGCACACGGTCGGATCAAAAACAGCACTGGTGAGACAATCCGTTGCGGCACGTTCGACCGGAACGCTGTGGCTGTGCGCCTTGGCAATGGTTCTTTCGATGGGAACTGGGTGTCGCCAGCGAGCGATTACGGAGTTGTATATCGAGGACATGGCGCGGCGTAACCGAGCCCTGGAAGACCTTGTTTATGATTTCGATGCCGAGAATCAAGCGATGGAATTTGAGATCGAGGATTTGCGTCGAACAAATGCCCAGTTGCAAGGTAGGTTGCAAGAAGTCCAGCGACAACGCAGTCTCGAATCACGTGGGGCAGGCGGATCGAATACGCTGGGTTCCAAGTCGTCAGGCTCAAATACAATAGGCTCGCCGAGCGACAAGCCGCGAGTTACCGAGTCAAAGCCCTTGCCAAATGAGCGGGTGAAATCTCCTAGCGATGAGAGTAGTTCTAAGAAATCCCCTGCGCCGCTGAAGCTTCCTTCGAGCCGATCCGGTGGTGCGAATACCGCGGAAGAGATTCCTTTGGTATTGCCTGAAATTGTGGTGCCGGCACCGAGCAAGGAAACCAAGGAAACGTTGGAAGGTGTCAACAAGCCGATGGCGAGTGAAATCCCATCATTGACGTTGCCTGAGCCAGCACCGCTGCTACCTCCTGAATCACCTTCTGCTGCTCCACCATCCACATTGCCTTCTTCCATTCCATCCGCGGTTCCCACCGAACCGCCCGCATTACCACCTACAGTACCGGGCTTGATTCCATCTTCTGGTGGTGGAGAAGACCAACCTCGAGGGAAGAGTTCGCTATTGAAACCAGCACCGAACGGATTGCCACGAGATAGTGCTCAAGTTGTCGATCCTAAACGTCGTATCAATGCCCCGCGACTGGAGGAGAATCCAACAGTCGCCGGAACGGTAGAACTGGCGAGTGGCACGCGTCCTGCAAACAAACAGCCGATGATCAAGCCGATTGGGCCCAAGGATCGAAAAATTCGGGAGATCGATTGGCATCCATCGTTATGTCGGGCGAGAAATACCGATGGCAAACCTGGCGATGATGGGCTTTATCTTGTCCTTGTGCCAAGAAACACTTTGGGAGAATTCGTTCCAGAAGTGGGCAATTTGACATTGGTCGCTGAAGAAACTCTGGCGGACGGAACGGTCTCGCGCGTAGGGCGTTGGGAATACGGGGCTGATGAACTCCAAGATCTGCTTGAACCGATCGGCTCGGCTCCTGGAATTCATTTACCAGTCGATTGGCGTGAGCATCCTCCGACCATGTCGCAAGTCGATTTATACGTAAAATTGACGTTGGAAGACGGGACCACGATGGTCAATCGTAAATCGCTACCGCTCAAGCGGTTTGCAAATGGTGCCTCGACATGGACCCCTCGCTGATTTCTTTTGAAGTTGCGATGGTTTAAAACACTGCCACGGAATCCTGCTCGCGCTCAATGAACCTGCTTGTGCTCAATGAACCTGCTTGTGCTCAATGAAATGGTGCTCGTACTCGTAATCGAAACTCCGAGCACGAGCACGAGCACGAGCACGAGCAACTTCTTCGACTGAGCGGTCAATCAAGTCCACCTCAGATAAGTCCACCTCAGATAAGTCCACGGTCTAGTACGTCCATGCTCTGAAGATACTAGGACTCTTAAGGGGTATTTAAGGGTTATATCGAGCCGTACTCTGGATACATAGAGATTTCGGGCTTGATTTCCATCGCGGCTTTCCCCTAGTTTGTCGAGTTGAGTGGGTTTTACCCCAGCAAATTAGGCTATTTATCGAGTGGCGTTGGAACATCCTCCGCACGCCGCTGTTGCTATCAAGGAAGATGCAATGAAATCTGCCGGTCCATGCCACAGAAGTCTTTCCAATTGGACACCCTATCGATCGCTCGCATGTGCATTGCTGATCGCAAGCTCGAATATCTGCAGCACGGCTACGATAGCTCAAGAGCCCAAAAAACCGGCTTGGTTCTCCTTTCCTTTTGGGAAAAACAATTCCGCTAAGCTCGATCCGCTACCCTCGGAGGAGCCTTCAAGAGAGCCATTTCAAACGAACGCTAAAAGTCGCAACGCCACGAATGCCCGCAGCAATACTGAGGCGGCTCGCCCTGAACCAAAATTGATCTGGGCTGATCCACAAAGTCCCAATGCAGATGTTCCCGGCGACGGCTATTTCCGACGAGTGATGGAACTTCCTGAGGTCGAACGATGCTTTGCGGAAATTCAATCTGCCACCGGAATCGAAGTTTACATGAACGGGCAACGCGTTCGCCCCACCAATCAAGGAAATGGCAAGCAGCGGATCGAGTTTCAGAAAGCTGTTCGCCCGGGCCGTAATGTATTAGCCATTGCCGTGCAATCGCGAGGCATGAGCCAACCAGGCGTGGCGGTCGAATTTTATTTTAAACCAACCCAAGGGAATTGGCGGTTGGTGGTATCGGATAACGAATGGCGCGCAAGCAAAGGTGCTCCAAGAAACTGGCAGATGTTAGGCTTTAACGACGAGGCTTGGATGCCTGCGATCGATCTGCTGGCTTCGCCCGAAGCTACCCAAAATACCGCACAATCCCAAGATGTGGCCAGTCGCAATGCGAGAGTGACGGGTTCCGGAGCGAAACCCGCTGCCGTGCCCCCAACACCAACTGGCATCCCAACACCTAACGGCTTCGCTGCAACTCCCGGAGCACAAGCTAATTCAGTAGCACCGGGTAACTCTGGCGTACCGGGTAACTCTGGCGTACCGGCAGAATTTGCCTCCGCATCCCAAGAGAGTTTTGTTGCTCAAGCCAATCCGCTTGATCAACGGTTCACGATCGTGCCAGGCTTTGAGATCGAGCAAGTCGCAGAGCCTTCGATCGGATCATTGATCGCGATGACCTTCAACGAATTCGGCCATATCATCGCTTCCGTCGAAGGTGGTGGCTTGGTGTTGATGTACGACACGGACAAGGATGGAGTTCCCGATACATCTCGCCCTTACTGTGACTTGGTCGAAAACGTACAAGGCCTATTAGCTTTGAATGGAGACGTCTATGTGACGGGAGAAGGACCAGACGGATCGGGCTTTTATCGATTAGTCGATGCCGACCGCAATGGTGAGCTTGAACAATACGAGTTGCTTGCGAAATTCAAAGGTACTCCAGGCGAGCATGGAGCACACCAAATCGCCTTTGGACCCGATGGATTCCTTTACTTGACCATCGGTAATCATGCAGGTCTAGCGGAAACACCTCAAGGCTATCAACCGTTGCAAGCACCTTACGAAGGTGACTTAGTTCGCCCACGGTTTGAGGATCCGGGTGGACATGCCACTGGGGTAAAGGCTCCTGGAGGGACGGTTGTGCGTTACGACCTTGTTCAAAAGAAAATGTCGGTTGTTGCAGGTGGACTACGCAATTCCTTCGACTTGGCATTTCATCCAAGTGGATCGATGTACTTGCATGACAGTGACATGGAAGCGGATATCGGCAGTGTTTGGCACCGATCAACGGGCCTGTTCAAAGTTGTCGAAGGTGGAGAATTCGGTTGGCGAAGTGGATGGTCGAACTGGCCTGAATACTACCCAGACCGCTTGAATTCCCTTGCGAACACCGGTCGGGGTTCTCCTACCGGAATCTGCGTCTACAACCACTTCGCTTTTCCAGCTAGATACCATCGAGCCATTTTTTCGGCCGACTGGTCGGAAGGTCGGATTCTAGCGATCTCGGTCGATCCCTTGGACCGAGGTAAAGTACGCGCCGAAGATTTCGTCGTAGGAACCCCGATGAATGTCACGGATGTGGAAGTCGGTCCTGATGGGGCTTTGTATTTCTGCACTGGGGGGCGAGGAACTGAAGGAGGAATCTATCGCGTACGGTGGCAGGGCAAGATTCCTGATGCTGTACGGAACTTAGGCGAAGGCATCGCCCGAGCGATTCGCCAACCGCAATTGTATTCAGCTTATTCAAGGCAAACGGTTGCGATACTCAAACGTGAGATCGGCGAAGAGTGGGACGAGCAAGTCCTCGGCGTTGCATTTAGCGAAGAGAATCCGGCAAGGTATCGAACTCAAGCGCTCGACTTGATGCAGTTGCTTGGACCGATCCCCACCCCTGAGATTCTCATTGAATTATCGAACACACCAAACGATCAAGTGCGAACAAAGGTGGCTCGGCTGATGGGCCTTCACGGCACTGACCCGTTGGTCATCGAGCGACTATGCGAAATGACGCAGGACGAATTACAAGAGATACGCGTTGCCGCTTGCGAATCGTTGATCCGAAGTGGTCAGGTCTGCTCGCCGGAAATCATCAAACCATTGTTGGTAAGCGAATCGAAGGAAGAACGATTCCTTGCTCGTCGCTTACTGATGAATATCCCTTCGAATCAGTGGCGTGAGTACTTGACCGATGCAAACACTCGCGTTGTGATACAATCGGCGTTGGCTTTGGTACACAGCGATCGCGACCCAACAACTTGTTCCCAAGTAATGGAGCATTTGAACCGAGTGGCACAAGGTTTCGTCAGCGACGCGGACTTCTTAGATTTGCTTCGCACCATGCAAGTCGCATTGCATATAAGTGGCGCTAAGCCCGCCGATTATCCGGAAGTTGGTGCGTTTGTTCAACAAGAGTTCCCAACTGGTAATGCAACGATCAACGGCGAACTTGTTCGCTTGGGGACTTTCGCACAAGTAGACTTAGTTCCACAAGCAGTTGCCTATCTGAAAACGGATGCCTCCATGGCAGACCGCATGCTTATCGCGATGCATTTACCGATGATGCCGCATAGCTGGACTTCGGCCGAACGGATGGCAACCTTGCAATTCCTCGAAGGTTGCTTAAAGGAAACCACAGGTGGATCCTTCCCATTGTACGTCATGAAAGCCTCTGAGTCTCTATCGACTCATTTAACAGAGCGTGAAGCGCTCCAAATCATCGATATTGGAGAGAAGTATCCTAACGCCGCATTAACTTCGTTGTTCAAGTTGCCAGAGCAACTCAGCGGAGAGCAAATCGAGAAATTGATTCGGCTCGACGTTGCGATCGACCAGGGTGGCTTAGAAGACGATGTCTACAAGCGTTTAAAGACGGGTATTACCGCAGTTCTATCCCAACAGAATGAGCCTTCGGCGATGGAACACCTACGTCAACGTTGGCGCAAGAGTCCCGACCGAAGAGCGACCATCGCTCTGGCAATGTCAATGAAACCCAACGAAGAGAACTGGGACTACTTGGTGCGGTCCATGTCGGTACTAGATTTATTCGCTGTGGCAGATGTTTGCAGCTGCTTGCTCAACATCGATGCAGCGACCGAAGATCCAGAAGCCTTACGGCAGACGATTTTGCAGGGATGCAGGTTAGTCGAAGCCAATCAAGATCCCGCTCCAGTGTTACGATTGCTTGAATACTGGACCGGGGAGAACCCAACCACCAAGGGAGCGCCGATTGACAAAGCCAATGAGTTGACCAGCGTCGATGAAGCCACCGGTGACAAGCAGGTAGCAACTGTGGCCATCGCCGTCTCGGATGCGAATGCTGTGGCAACTGAGGAGACCGATAACAATCTCGACGAAGAGCCAGCCTCACCAATGGTGGCTTGGCAACATTGGTACGAGACCAAGTTCCCGGATGCGCCTCCAGCTGTTCTGCCCTCGGAGACGGCTCAGCCAAAGTGGTCGATCGAATTCATCGAACAATATTTGAATGGTGAACAAGGTCGCCAAGGATCTCCCGAGAGAGGCTTGGAAGTCTTCGCGAAAGCTCGTTGCAATGCT
>CAIJIZ010000345.1 GCA_903820735.1 uncultured Pirellula sp. | reverse complement strand
CGGTTGCGATTAACAGCAACCAAGATGCTTTCCATACCCTTCGGCTTGGGACTCCAGCCCTATTTTCTCGCCAGGAACCTTGTTGAGCATTTCGCCAGTCGGGGGAAGCAGCGATCGCCAAAAAGGAGGCGAATGCGAATACAAGCGGCCCGCCGCAACCGTGCAGCATGGCGATGGTTCGCTCATCGAGTACGACCCGAAATCCACCCAAAAGCCCTTGAGCTATGACGGCAAACAACAAACCCAGGCTTGCCCATCGATACCACTTTCTCGACTCGGTAGTCCAAGCCGCAATGTTGAGCCCGATGGCTAGTAGACCTACCCAAGAGCCTAGCAGACGATGTCCGTGCTCGATCAACAAGTCGAATGGCCCGTAGAGCCAAGTAGAAATGGGGTAGAGAAACAAGTTGTATCCATAGGTTCCAGGCCAATCTGGAACGGCCATACCGGCGTCGTGTGTGGTTACCAACCCACCGACCCAGATCAACGGAAAAATGAATAGGGTTGCCAAGGTTGACCAGAGTCGTACCGAGCCGAACGTTACCTTGAAGTTCTTTTCGATGTCATCGCCGGATTCATTGGCGCTTTCGCGTTGGGCTTTGTTTTTATTAGAAATAGTTTTGCTGTTTTTCATGATCTACTCCCCCTTGTCTCCACGCATCACCAGGGAGGATTCAGTGGTCTGATCCTGAGAGGATTTAGAGATTGGCTGGGGGCGACCGAGTTCTTGGACATACCCCACCAAGCACCATATTTCTTCTTCGGTTAAACCGGGATTCGAGTTGCTTGACCTGGCTACCGGAGGCATCGGCGTGCCTTCGATTCCCAACACAATTCGCTTGTATATCGAGGCTGGATCGGACCCGCCGTGGAGCCCCCCCCATTGCAGGTTCCTCGGTTTTGCTATCACGGGTTTAAGGGCACCAAAGGGTTTCATTACCTTCCAAGCCCCTGGCTGCTTGGGATCGATCCCGGCGAGCACTGTCCAGTCTTTGGTCCACTCATCGTAATCTTGCGACGCCCCATCGCCGAGTCCGCTTGGGCCATGGCACTTCGAGCATGCTGTCAGTTCGCTGCCGAAGAGTTCTTTCCCTTTCGCAATTGCTTCGAATCGCTCTTTGCTTTTAGTTGGATCGGTAATCCAACTCGGAATGCTTGAAGCGGGAAGAGCTTGATTTGGCGCATCTTTCCACTTTTCGACAACAGACCGTAGGATATCCAACGGCCATTGGGATTCGGTCGTCAATGGCTCGGAGTCTCGCAGCAGTTTGGTCAACATTCTCCGTTCGACTTCACCTCGTATTGCTAGAAAACTAACGTATTGGCTGAGGTCCTCAACATCGTTTGCAAATTCTTCTGATTCCTCTAAGGCTTGAAACGATGGCATGGAAGTGCCGGGAATCCCGTGACGTAGGACTTGTTGAAGATCCTCGGTGGTCGGTTTCGATCCCGAAGGAGTCGACTTGAATTTGAACGTCCCGCGGCGGAAGTCGCGCGGATAGGGATCGAGGAACAATGCAGCCGGCCCGCGACCATCCCCACTGAGGCCATGACATGTCACGCAGTGTTTGCGAAAAATCCCCCGTTCGACCTTGTCTTCTAAACGCCCCACGGGCCCAGCGCAGCGTTCTACCGCTTGCATGTTTACCACTGATATATCCGCCATCGGGGCCGGCCAAATGGGGGAATCAATGGTCCCAAACCATTTCTCAAGCCATTCTGCGACGGAACTTGCCGCAGCTTTGGGGGAGGAATCTGCTGATTCATGAGTTAGACTAGCCGCATGAAGATCGTTCGGTTTGTAGGATAGAACCGAAGAATTGCACCCCGAGAGGGGAGCTAGCAAGCAAAGAATCTTCCAGCCAATCGATCGCATAGGGGCCGTCGCTTTAAGGATTCGAAAACCACGAGATTAAAGGATTTTCGGAATACCCGCAAATCCAGCCTTAAGTTTCCCCGGAAATCATGTGGATTCGTAGTGCCAAAATGCCGCACTTGTGCGGACAAGAACTTCGGCGGACTTGCGAAGCCATTCGCTCGACACGATAGTGGGCGTCCCAACCTCCTCCCTTTTACCCAAAGACTGCCCAACGGGCCAACGGATGAAATTAAAAAGCACACCGGAAGACTTCCGCGTCGACGAGATTACCCAGGTTAGACCTGCCGAGGGGCCATTCGCTCTTTACAAGCTCAGCAAGCAAGGGCTTGGTACACCGGAAGCCATCGCTGAGGTTCTCAGTCGTTGGAATTTAGCACGCCACCAGATAAGTTACGGGGGCTTAAAGGATCGGCACGCGACGACGGTTCAGTATTTCACCGTCGCAAGGGGGCCGCGCACAGGTTTCCAAGACCGCTCGATGAGCGTGGAATACCTTGGGCAGACATCTCAACCGTATCATGCGAAGGACATCGCGGCGAATCGATTCGAGATTCGGCTTCGCAAAATCGATCCAGCGATTCGTCCAACTCTCGAGCAGCGTGCCGATGCTCTCGGTGCCTTTGGGGCGATGAACTACTTTGATGATCAGCGGTTTGGTTCACTTGGTGAATCCGGAGAATGGATCGGCTTGCATTGGTGCAAATCGAATTACGAACGGGCGTTGTACCTTGCACTCGCAGAACCCAATCCGCATGACCGTCCGCGAGAAAAGGAACAGAAAGAGATCCTTCGAACCTACTGGGGGCAGTGGGATAAATGCAAAGCGATTCTCGATCGCTCGCATCGCCGTAGCATCGTTACCTACTTGGTCGACCACCCGACGGATTTCAAGCGTGCTCTGGCGTTGGTCCGTCAGGACTTGCGAGGTATCTATATTTCCGCATTTCAAAGCTGGATGTGGAATCGTTGGTTGTCGAGCTTGCTGGAAAGATTCAACGATCATCAAACACTTCATTATTTGGACTCCAAATGCGGTCCGCTTGCACTCCCGAACTTGCACACCCAAGAGAAACAGACGCAATGGAAAACCGAATGGAGTCGTTCGCTGCCGCTGCCATCGGCCCGGCAGCATGATTGGCCTGAGGGAACCTTCGAAGCTCTTGAATCACTGCTGGAACCTCTGGAAATCACAGTCCGGGAATTGCGTTTGAAGTATCCTCGTGATACGTTTTTCTCGCGAGGTGATCGCAGCATCGTGTTACGTATTCCTCAATTCGAAAATACTTGGGTGCCCTGCCAATCGAACCCCGCGTTGCTCGATTGGATCTTGAAATTCCAACTGCCCCGGGGAAGTTACGCGACCATGGTGATCCGCCAGCTATTCACGGCCGGCAATAGCGTCGAAGATCCCGACGAAGCGCCCGAGGAGCAAACCGACGAGACTGAGGATGGAATGGCGGGTGGCATGCCATTTGAAAAGCCGTTGGACTAGACGGCCGATGTACCAGACCAATTATTAGCTCGGTGCTTTACCGCATCGCAAGATCCCTTCCGATGCGAGAGCACTAAAACAACTAAGCGACTCCCTAAACACACTAGGAACTAACTCGTGACTCGATTCGATGGCGTTATTTTTGACCTCGACGGAACCTTGCTCGACTCCTTGAATGACATTGCCAAAGCTGCGAACGCTACGCTGGCCAAACTGCAACTCCCTACATGGCCAATCGCAAACTACAAGCACTACGTCGGCGACGGAGTTCGAGTCCTCTTCGAGCGTGCCCTGGGTGCCTCTGCGCAAGTCCCTGGAGTTCTTGAACGATGTTTAGAGATTTATCAAACCGAGTACAACAACTCGTGGGACCGTGAAAGCAAACCCTACCCGGGAATTCTCGAGATGCTGGCTTCATTGCATCAAGCGGGCTTGAAGCTCGCTGTGCTCTCGAACAAACCTGAACCCTTCACTCTTAAATGCATCGAACGATTCTTTCCAAACGTCCCATTCGATTTAGTGCTCGGTCATAGCGAACGATTTCCTCGCAAACCGGATCCCTCTAGCGCCAAATGGATCGCTTCCGAATTCTCCTCCGATCCCGCACGAATCGCATACGTTGGGGATACGAATACGGACATGCAGACCGCTGTCGGTGCAGACTTATTCGCAATTGGTGTAACCTGGGGCTTTCGTTCGGAAGCGGAAATCGTGGCCGCAGGGGCAAAGATAATCTGCCACAGCGCCCAAGAGCTAGCATCGGCGATTATTGGACCGAAACAAAACAGCTAAGATTCACAGAAGTCTTCCCAACTCAACCGGGACGCTTGATCTCAAATAGATCAGTGCTGCTGCACCAATAATCCCCGCCGAGTCTTGCGACTGCTGATAGCTTGAGAGGATCGACTTTTCCATCCTTACCGAGAATCGCTTCGTCAACGTGGATCATCAAGACTTCTCCGATGACTAAGTTCGCTGAAATCGGACCATCTCCGATCGGGACGATTTGTCTTAGTCGGCATTCCATCGCGAAAGGAACATCTGCGAGTCTTGGTACTGCCACGCGTTGACTTCTTACTGTTTTCAAGCCGAGCAATTCAACTTCGCTCTCCTCACTCGGAACCATCGCGCTCGATGCATTGATGGCTTGAACATCGCGTTGCGTGGCTGCATGAATCACGAATTCACCGGTCTGCTCGATGTTGCTCAAAGTATCCTTCTTACCACCTGTTTGTGTCAGAACAGGGGAAAACACGACTACTGGCGGATTCGCTCCAAAGGTGTTGTAGAAGCTAAAGGGTGCTAAGTTCACGATGCCTGTGGCAGATTGTGTAGTTACCCATGCGATCGGACGTGGGGTCACTAAAGAGACCAACCATTGATAGGTCTGCAAGACGGGAGTTTCGGAAATGTCGATTTGCATCCTTGGGGCTTCCTAGACTCGGTATTGATGAGCGCAATCTTAATGCACAATGTTTGAATGGATTTCTAAAACAAGCTCGTAGCATAAATGCCCCAAGGTTGATTGAGGCCAAGACGTTATCGCTTCATCACGAAATCATCGAAGCACATAAGCATTCCGGCTACCACGCTCAACGCTGCTAATTCCCGCCGGGAGGCCTCGTCTTCAATGAGTTCGGCGGAGGGTGGTAAGTCACCGACTTTCAAGTACTCACCTGCCGCTGCTGGATTGCTTGAGAAATAAGCCCGTTGTTCATCGAGGCACTCGATAGCAATCGCTAATTCCTCTTGGGTTAACGGGCGATTGACGATCCGCAGCGCAATCGATTGGAGCCTCGCTTCGTTCACTTCGCTTGACTCAGTGCGATTTGCAAGGAGCGAAGCTTGAGCAATTTGCCGTCCTGCTTCGATGTACTGCGGGTCGTTGAGCAATACGAGAGCTTGTAATGGTGTGGTGGTCGTCTCGCGACGTGCAGTACAAGTCTCACGGCTTGTCGCATCGAAAGCCAGCATGCTCGGTGGTGGTGCCGTCCGTCGCCAGAATGTGTACATGCTTCGGCGATAGAGTCCCTCTCCCTTAGCTTGAGAATAAGATTTACCGGTACCCGCTTCCTCCCATACCCCGGAAGGTTGGTAAGGCATTACCGATGGTCCACCAACTTTTCTTACGAGGAGTTCCGACGCAGCCAAAGCCGCATCGCGGACTTGCTCGGCACTTAGGCGATGTCTTGGGCCATGAAATAAAAGTTTGTTCTCCGGATCGAGCCCTTCCCATTGCGAGTTGCGAGGTACAGAAGATTGCTGATAGGTTTCCGAAAGGACGATCGATTTGCAAAGATGCTTCAGGTCCCAGCCGTTGGAGATGAAGTCACGAGCAAGCCAGTCAAGCAGTTCGGGGTGGGAGGGGACCGCACCTTGGCTACCGAAGTCTTCAAGAGAGGCGACGATGCCTCGACCGAAGAAGATCGACCACCATCGGTTGACCGCAACGCGTGCGGTCAATGGATTCGAGTCATCGAGCATCCAACGAGCCAGGCCCAAGCGGTTCGAAACACTATTGGATGTGGGAGGGGATGTTGCTCCGACGTTAGGTGGAGGAGAAGCGGAGACTTGATCGCGGGGAGAGTCATAGGCACCGCGTTCAAGGATATGCGTGGGACGTGCAACTAGAGCGTTCGACATCGTCATAATGTAACGCAACGAAGCGTTGTAATCGTTTGCCGCTTTGCGTTTGGATTCAAGATCGGCAAGCAAACCCTTTGCTTCTGGTAGGTTGTAGAAAAGTGTCGGATGTCGAGCTGCAATCGCTTGTTCAGCAAGCGAGTTTCGCTCGCTTTGGGCGGGATCGGATGTGGCTTGCAAGTAGATCTGCGCGATGTCCCAGTCGGAGAGTTCACTGGAGAATATTTTCAGGTCGTCCATCGAGCCGTCGCGGAATCCAACATCACGGAAACGAGCACCGAGTGAGAACTGTACCGATCCAGCGTTGGAATCTCCCCATTCACCTCGGTAGCGGAAATCGCGAGTAAGCTGATCGCGGATAGTTTGGGTTTGGGAAGGTGACCCGTTGACGAAAATCCGCAATCCCGAAGCGTGGCTCGAACCGTCATAGGTCACAGTTAAGTGCGTCCATTTCTGGACTGCGATGGGTTCAAGGGATTCAATGCGGATAGCATCTCCCGGCCAGAAATGGATCAGTGAGACCTGTGGTCGGCCTTGCTCGAGCACAAGTTGCATTCCACGAAAAGCAGCATCCTCAGCGGCGACGCTTTGATGAGCGATCACAACCCGGTTTGCATGGTGATCGGCTTTGAGCCAAAGCGAAAAGCTGAACGGGGTTTCGAGCCCTAGCTGATATTGAATGGATTTACCTTCCTCGGTCGGATGGGGCATGTTTAGCGCGAAGCTTTGAGCATCATCGCCATTGAATTTTATCCCTTTGCCCACGGGACCATCTTCGAGTCCTTCCAATGGGAACTCCCAAGTCGGGTTGGGGAGGGATTGTTCAAGAAGCGAGGGTGTCGAGGGGGGCGATTGTTCTGCGATCCACTTCTGAAGGGATGTGAGGGAGGCTACGCTCGCGGTTCGCAACTCTGTGATTTTTGTTTCTTGCTCCGCATTTGTAAGTGCAAGTGCAGGAGTCGGAGTGGCACGAGTGAAGTGCGAATAGAGTCCGTGTTCGTCAATATCAGCAAAATACGCCGAGAGTGAATAGAAATCCTTTTGAGAAATAGGGTCGTATTTGTGATCATGGCAACGCGAACATTCAAACGTTAGACCCAAGAACGCGGTACCTGCTGTGACCGTCCTGTCTGCTACGTAGACTTGCCGAAATTCTTCTTCGATGCTTCCTCCTTCGTTCGTCTGTCGATGAAGTCGGTTGAAGGTAGTTGCAAGCCGTTGATCAACAGATGCGTTAGGGAGCAAGTCACCGGCGAGTTGCCAAGTCAGGAATTGGTCGTAGGGTAGGTTGTCTCGAAAAGCTCGAATGACCCAGTCGCGCCAAGGCCAGACATCCATGTTCACGTCGGCCTGATAGCCAAAGGTATCCGCATAGCGAGCCACGTCGAGCCACATGTTCGCCATTCGCTCGGCGTAAGCTTCTGATTGAAGAAGTTGGTCAACAAGACGAGCCTTGTTCGCCTCTGAAGAATCCTTCGACAAAGATTCAATCCATTCAGGGGAGGGAGGCAGGCCGGTAAGATCCAGGCTGACGCGACGCAGCCACGTAAGTGGATCGCTTTGTTTTGCGGGAAGAAGTTGTTGTTCGAGAAGTTTTTTCAGCACCCAGCGATCGATAGGGGCGCGTTTCCATGCTTCGAGTTCCGATGCTTCCATGTTGGAAGAGTGAACATTCGAAAGAAGAGGTGGGGAGATTTGTTGATTCGGGATTGGGACAAACGCCCAGTGGGATTCGTAAGGAGCGCCTTGTTGAATCCAGGACTCGAGTAGTTTTCGCTGCTCTGGGGTGATGGATTTACCCGTTTTTGCGGGGGGCATCAGCAAATCCGGATCGTGAGAATCGATACGTTCAAGGATGCTGCTTGAGGCGGGAGAATTAGGCGTGATGGCTCCGGCAGCCATGGCCGATTCCCGGTCGTCGAGCCGCAAATCAGCTTGCCGGGAATGCTTATCTGGACCGTGGCAGGCAAAGCACGCGTCGGAGAGGATTGGCCGGATATCACGGTTGAATTTTATTGGAGCCAAATCCGCAGAGGAGCTTCGTTCGATGGAAGTCGTATTTTGAGGGGCGGCTATGAGTTCGTTGGGAGCGAAAAGGAGGATCAAACCCAACAGGACTGGAAATCCACGGATGGCTTTGATGCCTAGTGCGTAGCGATCTGGTGTGTGGGTAGTCGGTAGAGCGAAAAGCATGGAGTGAAAGAAGGTGCGAGGAAGGAACCGAAGAGCCTAAATTGCCTTTAGCGTAGCTTATTTTAGCTGTTTTTTCTCAAAAAAGAGTGGGGGCGCGAACCGAAAATCTGGCCATGGGTCTATTCAAGAACGAAAGTGCCCTAGCGTTCGGAAACGAGTTCGGGTAAATATTACGTCCGTACGGGGTGTAGCGCAGTCTGGCTAGCGCATCTGGTTTGGGACCAGAGGGTCGAAGGTTCGAATCCTTTCACCCCGACTAATTAAAAAGCCCTGGTTCACTGTTAGTGAGCCAGGGCTTTTTCGTTTTCTTAGAGATCGTCTCGTCTTCCTGGTTTGCGTCAGAAAATGCCAGTTTGGGACCCAAAACGGCTATCGTTGGTGCGACCGTTGGTGCAACGAAACCTTGGGCCGATTCCGTCCCCGTGGCTTGCATCGGTTCGCGACGTATCTCAATGCAGCGCTGAGGAATTGGCAACACCGGCGGTGTCTCCATGGCTCCACCGACGTCCAGCGACCTGGGGAGGGTGTAGGTGTTCATCGTCAGGCCAATATCGCGGTCTACGACTTCTTTTCAATACTGCCGAAAACAAGTTGCAGTTTGAGCGGTCGGCTATCAAGGGGCTTCATCAAAACAATCTGGCGGCTTGGGCAGAATGCACGCGGCCTGCGCCGCGGTTGCGATGAGTTGCCAAGAGTTTTGCAGCTAATCAACACCTTCGACCAAAGTTGCGAATTGCCTTCGGTGCCCATCAGCCCTGGGCTATCGCCTACCGGACTCTCGAGGTGCTTACTTAATCCATTCACTACAGGGTGATCGGATCGAAGCCTGGGTAGTGATTCGGGTTGTTGGCGATGTTCTGGACGAACTGCGCAAACTCTTTGGCCCCCTTTGGACTAAAGACCGTATTTTCCAAATCCACTTTGGCGAGTATGTCTCTGCAGTTATTACGGTAATCAACATCGTCGACTAGCCGAACGAGTTTTTCAACGTACTCATGATCGCTTGTTGCGATAAGTTCGTGGAGGTTAGCGGATCGTAGCATTGCTGTTCCAATGCGGTTGAACCAGCGGAAACCTTCTCGGACTAGGGTGGGTTTACGGAGATGGAGATTATCCGCGACGGTGTTTGAACCGGCAAACGGGAACACGTCGATCGCAAAATCACCTTCTTCCATCAATCCCATGTATTCCGGGTACGAAATGTGTGGGACGATCTCGACCCAGCAATTGGTCATCCGTCTAGATATCTCATTAAGAAAGGCTGGATAGCCTTTGTGATTGACCGGTGCAAAACCGGAAAAGATCCTAAGTTTGACTCGGTTCTTGCACCGCTTCATCGCTGCGTTGACCGTATCTAGGCAGTGCCAATGGATTTTTTGGCCGTACCAAGAGCAGTTGATCAACACGTCCGTGGTACTCTTTTTCTTTCCTTGAATCGCGTACGAAGGTATTTCGTGAACCGCACCATATCCGGGTAGGAGTACCAGTCGCTCGGTATAATTCTGTTTAGCGATCATGGGAACGTCTACTTCACTGCCGCTTATGAAATAATCAGTATGTGCACCGAACGTACTGACGGGGTGACCGGTCATGATCATTTGCGCTGGTGCAATCCTCATATTAACCATCAGGATCGATGGTAGGGTCATACCTACATCAGGAAAAATCAACGCTGAGAATTCGTTGTTCATGATCGGAGACAGGTCCAGCGAACCGTCGTTGAAGGGAATTCGAATCACTTCATCAAAAAGTGCCGTATCGAGATGATCGGCCTCTCGGAGCGAATGGAGAAACGTGATGTGAAAGTGAGGCTTGAGGGCTTCGATGTATTGGCCCAGAGTTCGATGGACGCTGTGTCCCTTGCTCCAATACTCGGAAAAAACTGCGACCTTGCGAGGGTCTGGGTTGCATCGTACCGAGACCGAGATATTTCTCTGAATGGTCTGATTTACAAGTTCTTTGGCGCGGCGTTCTTCGGGGATCCCTAGGTAGGTGCATCCAAAGTAGAGTTCCTGCATGTCCATGGCTGGTAAGATTCGGTGATCCATTTGCGAGAGGAAACGCTGTAGGTTGGCGGTCACCTTTTCGCTGCAATTTCCGCTGAAAACAACCTTCCACGTTTGATAAAGCCAGCGACTGACCAAATCCGGATTAGCTACCAAAATATTGGCGATATCGACTGAGGTTTCGTTTCTCGCGGTATAAAGCACCAACGTTTTGTAGACGCTCTGCTTTTGGTTTTGGACCTGGATCAAGTAGGGGTCCGTGGTTGAGAGCAAACACCCTTCCATGATGTTGCCGATCAAAGCGTTGAAACCTAGGAATTGGAATCCTAGTTCCTCAGGTACCATGTAATCGGGCCTGCAAAACAGGTTCAAAATGCTCGTTAGGATCTGCCCCATCGCGATGCGCTCGGTCTCATCAACCCCTAGAATCGGCGTCTCGTTGAGTAATGCGAGCGAACGGACCAGCAGTATCGAGGTGGTTTGATGATCCCCAGAGGCATAGGCCCCGAAGGCCTGCTTGGTCAACTCAAAGGCGAGATCCAGCGGATGCAGATTGGATTGCGGATCGTCCGACGGCGAATCATGAGGTTGTGGGTTGGGAGACATCTGAGCGGCCAACGCATCAAGATCGAATGGTTCAGAAGGCATATCTTTGGGGTCGTTGTTTGGAGGAGTGGATGGTAAGTGGCCCAAGTTTAATGGGTTTCGCCGTAGCGGCAAACGGTAATCGCTTGAATGTCCGCTGCATAGCCGTCGGTTGGGTGCTCGGCGAACTAATTTAAAAGTGCAATTGTTCGCTGAACACAAGCTATTGCAAAACGCACCCCCCAGTGGCGATTATTTTTGCTTGCGTGGGCGGGCGGTTGTTCGGATCTCGTAGGACCCGTTCCTGCTTAATTCGATTCGATCGACACGAATGGATACAAATGGATACAAATGGATACAAATGGGTAGTCTTGACGCAATTGTAACGATCGGATTGAATATGGCGGTCCTAGGGGCACAGAGTGTGCATGGGGGGGCATCCGAATTTGGTCTGTTTCGGAGGGTCTCACCGCGATTCATCAACGACTGTCCGAATATTGCGTTCCTACCAGTTCAGGGGAAAATGATGCTAGTTGCTTGGCTAAAGCGTATGTTTGGAATCTTCAGTGTACCCCGATTGGAACGAGCCCCCAGGCGAAAAGTCAGCAGGCGAACCGGGTTCGAGAGGCTCGAGACGCGAGCGGTGCTGACGGCCACTTATAGCGCCTCCGGGTCTGAGTTCATCATTGATCTCAACTCAGCGGGCGACCTGCAAATCTCCTCAAACGGCACCAGCTATCTCTTCACGCTTACAAACGGAAGCGGAGGCGTCAATACCTGGTCGGGCACGGGTACAGCCTCGGTCAGTGGCGCAAACCTCACCGCCAATGCCGCTTCACTTGCTGCCTACGACACCTTCACCATCCGACGTTCGGCCAATTTCCCGCGCGTCCAGTTTCTGGATAGCACTGGAAACTACACGGACAACTTCAATCTCTCGATGTCCAACGGCACCCTCGATAGGTCAGGCTGTATCACGTTTACCGGCAACACCACATTTGCCAACAGCGGTAGCCTTCGCATTGTGACCGATTATCAGGTCGCTATGCTCGCGAATTCCACGCTCACGATGACCAATGGCAACCTGTCCATGAGCATCAACATGCAGGCCAAGCCGTCGGCCATGGAGCTTTCGGGCCTCATGGTCAATTCAAACGCCACAATCCAGACCAACGGCACCGGTCAGACCACCATCGAAGCCCGTGGCGGCAATGGGGTGAGCTCCACCGTCCAGAACATCTTCAATAACAAGGGCGTGGCGGTGATCAGCGGTGGCAGAATCATCGGCGGCACCACCGGCAACCTGAGCATCACCGGATACAGCTATAACAATCTCACGTTCTCCGCCACCAACAAAATTCATGGCCAGGGCGTTTTCGTTTACAGCAACTTGTCGACCACGTCTTCTCCTGGTGTTCCTCGGACGCCAGACAACCTCAGCACCATCACCTCGCGGGGTGCGAATGTTGTCGTCACCGGTTATGGGGCCAACGATATCACCGCCAATATGATGGCGATTACCGCAAGTTGCATCACCAATGCCGGCGTTGTCGTCGGCGGGCCGACCTTTACGACCGCCAATGACATCGGCGGGCTGATCACCTCCGGCGGCAATGGCACCGTCACCGT
>CAIJIZ010000344.1 GCA_903820735.1 uncultured Pirellula sp. | reverse complement strand
GGGATGAGGTGGGGAAACACTCGCAGTTTGTATTTTGCGAACAGCATGTAAAGCGACAACTATCCTCCTAACCCATCTCATGATTGACCTGCCACAAGCAGCTTCAAACGCATCCCAGTGCTCTTCGCACCCTCATCCCCCCCGCCCCTTGCTCCCGCCCGCGGGAGAAGGGGAGCCAAGCGTTAGCCGGTGGCCGTGCGCGAAGTGCGGGCGGATGGCTCACGCAAAGAAGCAAAGACGCAAAGAAAACAGAACCCATTCGAGTTTGTGCGCGGACCGGTGGGTTTCGCGGTCGGTGGTTCAGCGCTCGAATGCAATCGTGGTGTTTGGTTTATGGCAGTGGTTTTGAAGTTGATCAGCCGACCGCTTCACCGCACCCTACGCGAACACGCCCCTTGGTCACGCCCAAGCGGGAGAAGACGGGCCGAAGGAATTATTGCTGTCGATTCGCCTATCGCCTATCGCCTATCGCCTATCGCCTAAAGCCTAAAGCCTAAAGCCTAAAGCCTATCGCCCCCCTTTTACGCTTCAACGGTCCAAGTTTCGCCGCTGTTGAAGAGCTTCTGCAGGTTACCTTTACCCTTTTGGCTGACGGCTTGTTCGATTTGGCCTCGCACCGCGGTTTCAAAGGTTTCGTGTTCTACGTTTCGGAAAACACCGATTGGTTCAGGGAACGCTGGGTGTCGCATTCTTGATAGAAGGTAAACCAAGGCCGGGTCGGCTTGCTCGTCGTGGTGCAGCAAGTCGCTTTCTTTGATTTTGCCATCGGCGAGGCTGACGACCTCCATGGAGAATCCTTTCAAGCGGATTCCTTTGTCTTTATCTTTGCCGAAGATCATCGGTTTGCCATGTTCAAGTTCGATGGTCGCATCATCGCGGGTGGCTTTATCTTGGGCGTAGCTAAACGCCCCATCGTTGAAGACGTTGCAGTTTTGGTAGACTTCGACGAAGCTTGTTCCTCGGTGTGCTGCGGCACGTTTGAGGGTTTGGGACAAGTGCTTGATGTTGCTGTCGACTGACCGCGCGATAAACGTGGCTTCGGCACCGATCGCGATGCTGATCGGGTTCAGTGGGTGATCGACCACGCCCATGGGGGTGCTTTTGGTGATCTGGCCTTCGACACTCGTTGGTGAATACTGTCCTTTGGTCAGACCGTAGATACGGTTATTGAATAGGATGATGTTCAGATCGACGTTGCGGCGAAGCAGGTGTATGAAGTGATTTCCACCGATGCTTAAAGCGTCACCGTCACCGGTGATAACCCAGACGCTCAAGTCAGGCCGGGAGAGTTTCAAACCGGTCGCAACGGCCGGGGCGCGTCCGTGGATGGAGTGAACGCCATAAGTATTGACGTAGTACGGAAAGCGGCTTGAGCAGCCGATTCCGGAGATGAAAACGGTTTGTTCCGGCGGGATGCCGATCTCGGGCAACACTTTTTTCATTTGCGCCAAAATCGAATAGTCCCCGCAGCCCGGGCACCATCGCACATCCTGGTCACTTGCAAAATCATCAGCCTTCAAAACGTTTAGTGCTGTATTCATGACGGTGGTTGATCTATGTGGTGATCTATTGGTTGATCTGGTTGTTGATCTGGTGTGATATTGGTGTTCTGTTCGCCGGCGAATGGGATTGGAGTCTGCGACCCACCGGAACTGACTGTCTCGTGTACGTTTGTTAACGAGTCATTTCATGGATCTTTTCAACAAGTTCAGTAACCGTAAACGGCTTGCCCTTGACTTTGTTGTATCCCACTGCATCGACTAGGTAGCGGTTGCGAATAAGCATCCGCAATTGCCCCATGTTGAGTTCGGGAATGAGCACTTTTTTGTAGCTCGAAATGATCTCCCCAAGGTTGCTTGGGAATGGATTCATGTAGCGAATGTGTGCCAATGCGATGCTCTTGCCCATCGACTGCGCTTTTTGGACGGCGGTCAAACAAGCCCCATAAGTACCACCCCAGCTGAGAACCAGCAGGTCACCGGACTGTGGTCCGACGACTGATTGCGGCGGAAGGAGTTTGGCTGCATTCGCAACCTTTTGGGCTCGGATGTTGACCATCTTTTGATGGTTTTCTGGGTCGTAGCTGATGTTACCGCTGCCATCTTCCTTCTCGATTCCACCGACGCGATGCATCAGCCCTGGAGTACCGGGGATAGCCCAAGGTCTCGCGAGAAGTTCGTTTCGTGCATACGGTCGGAACGGTCCATCCGGGTTGTTGTTTTCTTGAGGATGCTCGATGGTGTAGGGGGTGAGTTTTGAGACATCGGGGATTTGCCAAGGTTCTGCGCCATTGGCGATGTATCCATCGGAGAGGACGACCACGGGCAACATCAATTTCGTGGCTAGCATCCAAGCCTCTTGGACGATTTCAAAACAGTCGGCAGGACTGCGAGCAGCTAGCACCGGTAAAGGGGCTTCGCCGTTGCGGCCGAACATGACTTGAAGCAAATCTGCCTGCTCGGTCTTCGTCGGCAACCCGGTGCTTGGTCCACCCCGTTGCACGTCGATCACGAGCAAAGGTAGTTCAAGCATCATCGCCAATCCCATCGCTTCGGTCTTCAAAGCGATCCCTGGTCCGCTTGATGTGGTGACCCCCATCTGGCCGCCGTAGGAGGCTCCGATGGCCGAACAAACGGCAGCGATTTCATCTTCTGCTTGGAAGGTACATACACCGAAGTTCTTATAGCGAGCGAGTTCGTGAAGAATGTCACTCGCTGGGGTGATCGGGTAGGAAGCATAAAACAGTTCCTTGCCGCTACGGTTTGCGGCTGCGAGCAATCCCCAAGCCAACGCTTGGTTACCCATGATGTTTCGGTAGGTACCTGGTTTTAGTTTCGCGGGTGCGACGTTGTACGAGTTTCCTAAAGCTTCGATCGTCTCGCCGTAAGCCCAGCCGGCGCGCAGCGCCTTCTCGTTCGCATCGGCGATGGTCGATTTACCCTCACCGAACTTGCCATGGATGAATCGCAAGGTCGCGTCCATGTTTCGGCCATACAACCAATAAACCAAACCCATCGCAAAGAAGTTCTTGCAGCGATCGGCTTCCTTGACGCTCAATCCAAACTCGGCGACCGCTCCCTTGGTCAGTCGCGTCATAGGGACTTTGATCAATCGATAGTTCTCCATCGAAGGATCTTCCAGCGGGCTCGTGTTGAGCTTGGCAAGCTTCAAGTCTTTGTCTTCAAAGCTATCTTCGTTGACGACCAGTAAGCCCCCTTTGACCAAATCCGCGAGGTTCGTAACGAGTGCTGCGGGATTCATCGCCACAAGAGCGTCAAGGGTATCGCCTGGCGTGTGAACTTCATGCGATGCAAACTGGACTTGGAATCCAGAAACGCCGGCGCGGGTGCCGCGCGGGGCGCGAATTTCCGCCGGGAAGTCCGGAAAAGTGGCAATGTCGTTGCCAAGCAGGGCAGAGGTGTTTGTCAACTGCTGGCCGAGCAGCTGCATACCATCCCCCGAGTCTCCGACGAGTCGAACCGTGATTCCGCTTACGAATTGGACCGGTTTTTCGGTGGCCGATAACGCTTCCGTTGACATATATTTGAAAAACTTATGGGTTTCGAATTGCAGGACCGAACGATAGTACGCGCCAAAGGGCACGGGTTGTATCGATTATCCGGCCTGTAGGGATGAATCTATTTTGGCAAAACCTTCCGTGGTTGAGTATGTCAAAAGACCGCAATTCGGCGCAATAGTTGCCGCAGTTTTTCCAGATTCTCTAGTTTTCCACCGAAGAGGTAACGGTTTTCAGCAGATCAAGTTCCCGATACTCGAGCAATTCAGCAACAACCGAGAGGAGTCTTTCGTAAAGCCAGAAGCTTGTCAGGATGAGGATCGGCTGGAGGATCAGCGCGATCGGAAGCCACTTGGTGGCCGGAATCGAGGCATGCAATCCCCATTCCAGAGCCCAAGGCGTGCAGCAAGCGAACATCAGGGCCGGGATCAGGGCGCTGAGGGCGAAGTTCAGGACAAGGGTTTTCCAGGAAAAGGATTTCGGCTGGAAGCCTTGGGGGGACATTGGGAACGGAGCCAAGATCGATATGAGATTGGTCAAAACCATATAGATCGGCACGAAGGCGAGTGAAGCTCCGATTGCTTCGATTTCCCGAAGCCAATGATATTGCCACACACCGGCGGCAAATGCGGAAGTTACGACCGTGATGGTCAGAACCATCAAACCAAAAATCCAGTTTCGGCCACGGAGGATTTCCACGCGCGGTAGTGGAGAGAGAACCCAGAACCGGAATCCAGAGCGGTCGAATCCAAAGATGTTCGAAGCGAAGGTCGATCCCATGAATGCGGAGAAGACGGCAAAACTGAACAGGAATGGCCCCTGGAACTGTTTCCCACCCAGCCTGTCTCCAAGTCTTGTCAGAAGCGATCCTGCAAGTTTCTCGGCAGATTTCGCTTGAGTATTGTCAGAAGACGCGGTTTTTCCCGCTCCTGCATTTGGCACTGCTGAAGGCTCGTCATTCTGCACGGCCGACGGTTCCTCATTTAGTACCGCTGAGGGCTCCTCATTTGGTACCGCTGAAGGCTCCGTAGAAGTTGGCGAAGATATTGCCGGGGGGGGCGGTACATCGCGTTGAAGCCATGGTCGCTGGGAAAACAGGCCAAGAAAGATGAAAGGCTGGATCAACGGAATGATCATCGCCAACTTCATTTGAGGGGATCTCCAGAACATGGTCCAAGTCATCGCAGCGATTGCGGATGCCGGCCCACTCAGGCCCGGAAAGGAGCGTTCCATCCAAGCCAAGTTGCCTTGGGTGAAATCAGCGTTGGAAGCTTTCTGCTTGCCAGCGCTGACTTGATTCCCGGATGGATTGGATGCAACTTCAAAGCCATCTTGGTAGTAGGTTCGCGTGAGTCGATAATTCGCGCGCAGCGACCAAGCAGTGATCAGCCACATGCAAGGGACCCATGCCAACGACCATCCACCTAGAATGGATTTATTTGAGAGTACGTCGGCTACCCAAAAAAATGGGCATAGCGTGTCGCATACCCTTAGCCAAAATACAAATGACGGTACATCGACAAGCCGTCTTAGGTAATGCGATCCGATAGCGATCCCAAAGCCCATGAATGCCAACAAGAGCGGCATCAGGGTCATGATCCAAGTGCGTGACCTCGGGTTCACCAACCATACGAGCAACTTGCCTTGGATGTGCGAAGTCACAGCGGAAAGCATCGCAGCGTAGGATAGGACAGGAATCCATTTCCAGAGTACCGAGGGACCAGCCGCAAGGCTGCTACCGAAGACGAGTCCGGTTCCGCTTGCTAAGAAAAAGATCAGTGGGATGTTGATCCAGCTAAGTAGATAGTTAAAAGCAAAGACGCTTGCCGGGGAGATCGGTAAGTGCATCAAACGTTGCAGCGAGAGGGTATCTCCGCGAACAGCATCGTTGAACAAACTGACCATCCAGAAAATCAAAAACATCACTAACAATCCATTCCAGATGGCAAAGTAAGCGAGGTCGTCAGGATTATCGGGTCTGGTGGCGAGCCTATAGCCAAAAAAGCTTGAGAGCGAGAACCACAGCACGGTGACCAATATGAATAGAGCTAGGAAAACCGATCCAATGGTTCGGCTGATGATGGAATCTTTGATCCAACGATTGACTTTTCCTCGCCAAAAGGCACTTGCCAACGCACTCCATTGCTCGAAAGGCGTTGCCCGATTCATAACGCTTCGCTCTTCGACTCGACGTTCGTGTGGCTGATTTAGCGATTCCGAAAGGGCTTCGCTCATGAGCCGGCTCCTTCGGGTGCAAGCCAATCGAGTTTGGCTGTCGGCTGTTCGATTGCACTTCCTTCCGCAGCGCGTATGAAGGCTTTTTCCAAGGATCCGCCTTCGACGAGCTCTTGCAAGGACGATTGAGCGACCAGTTTTCCGGAGACAATGATCCCGACGTGAGTACAGAGTCGCTCGACAATTTCCAGGACGTGCGAAGTCAAGAAAACCGTTCCTCCATTCGAGGTGAATTGGGCAAGTAATTCGCGAATGGTTCGCGAAGCAACGGCATCGACACCTTCGAAGGGTTCATCTAGGAACAGCAGTTTCGGACGATGGAGCAAGGCGGCTGCAAGAGAAAGTTTCTTGCGCATGCCGTGCGAAAAGTCCGACGAAACTTTCTTCGGGTCGTTCTCTAGATCGAGCAGATCGAGCAGTTCGACCGATCGTTGACGGATCAGATCACGCTCGAGTCCATGGATTCTACCGACGAAAATCAAGTACTCCATGGCGGTGAGGTTTTCGAACAATGCGAGGTTTTCGGGAATAACTCCGATCGAGCGTTTTACTTCGATACTCTCACTGGCGTTGAGCATGTTCTTGCCTAAGACTTCGATCCTCCCTGCCGAAGGCTGCAGCAAGCCCGTAAGCATTTTGATCGTTGTCGACTTCCCTGCGCCGTTCGGCCCGAGGAACCCATAAAAAGATCCTCTTTCTACCTGAACATCTATGTGATCGACCGCCAATTTCCCAGAGAAACTCCGAGCAAGCTTCTCCGTTCGAATCGCAAGTTCCATTTCATCCCCGTTGCGGTTTGCTTGTTGGTTATCACCCAAGGCAAGTCCGTGAATTGGGCTTTTAGCGAATCCAATTCCCCGACTGCTCTTGGATAACTTTCATCCAATCGACTGCCGTGTGCGGCATGTCGTGTTGATGAGTATACCCAAAATGGGCCATGATGGATTCATCATGGTAGGCAAGTACCGCGAGTGAAATCAGCAAGAAGTAGGTCATGATATTCGCAATTCGAGTTTCTCCCAGGAATTTCAAAGCTGTGCCGAAAGAGTGTTTGAACACATATTTGCCACGCCTGAATTCAACCGACCAAATTTCGTCCAGCAAAATGTGGGACATGAAGCCCACAAAAACCGCGACGGTCTTTAGTAGTCTAGGGTTGATGTTCTCAGATGCCGAAACGAGAAACACGAACAATGCTGCGATAAATGCCGCCGGGATACTGTGCCACATTCCGCGATGTACGGTGTAACGCCGAAATAACTCTGCGATACCAAATCGCAAAAAGAAGTAAATCATACCGGTGACCAACAGCATCATCTCGTGGGACAATCCGACGCGCTCAAGTCGATCGAGCATCAGCATCGGAATGAATGCCGCCGCAAATGCGACTGCTTCGCGAAGCGGAATTCCCGAGTCGCTATCTAGATCGGGAAGCATACCGCTGACGGCGCATAGTCCGCCAGCAATCAAACAGCTTTCCCAAGGCATCCCCGATTGATAGCCGCCAGCACCAAGCAGAGCGCCGGCGATTGTGCTGACGGTAATGTGTGTTTTGAAGTCCGCCATTGAATCGTCGAGTCGTTGAATCGCGAGATTGAATAGGATTGTTTGTGTGCTCGTCAACTTGTGTGCTCGTTGACTTGAGTGCTCCATGGCTTAAGTGCACGCCAATTTAATTGCACGCCAACTTAAGTGCCCTACCAAGGCAGCAAAACGCTCAGCAAGGAGGAGGCATCTAAGAAGCATCAATGCAGTGTAACTATCAAAATAGAGCAATCGGTCGCAACCCAGATCAACTCTCGCGGTTTAAGCGATGCTAGGTTTTCAGACAGGGTTGCTAGTATTCAAGAATCGGCGTGCTTGATAAGCCTAATCGGCGGTAGCTTGGGCAAACTGGCGAAAACTGGGCTTTCGGCAATCTAGCCACTGAGGCTATAAGCCAACGTTTGATCGTTGGAACAAACAGAGCCTTTTTCGCTTGTTCCGACGATCGCTAGCTTTCCAACGTACTGTTAAATCCTTGGTTCGCTTATGCACCCGTACGACATCTTAATGCTCATTATTTTGGCTTCGGCGCTTATCTTCGGAGCCATCAAAGGTTTCGCATGGCAGGTCGCTTCGTTGGCCTCGATCGTGGTCAGTTACCTTGTGGCGAGTTATTTCCGCAACGATGTCGCACAGTGGATCAACGCACAGCCCCCTTGGAATATGTTTCTCGCGATGCTGCTTTTGTATTTCGGAACAAGCCTGGCTATTTGGATGTTATTTCGGTTGATCAGCTCATCGATTGATAAGATTCGTTTGAAGGAGTTTGATCGGCAGCTAGGAGCAGGATTTGGGTTGCTCAAGGGTGCTGCACT
>CAIJIZ010000343.1 GCA_903820735.1 uncultured Pirellula sp. | reverse complement strand
TTATCGCGAAACATAGGTGCGATCGTGAACGGGTACAGGTCCTCGAAAACGATCGACAACAAGAGATTGCAGACCGCGAAAGTCACAGCACTCACCAGCGCGATCCGGGACGGCGGTGGTAACACCACAACATCAGGGGTAGCTTGAGTGATGGTATCTTGGTTCATCGGAAACGAGATTGTGTTCGACTGCTAGTAAGCGACAAGTAGCAAGCCCCGACGGCTAAGCGTCTTTCCCCTGGTGCCGCACAAGAGTATAGTCCTCGCGATTTGGCCCGGCAATCGCTTGCATAATGCATTGTGTGCCGATCCCTGCACGTGGGGCGATTGTCGGTTAGGGGCCCTGTACGGTGGTCGCTTGTACGTGGGGCCCTGTACGTGGGGCGGTACTCCCGGGCCCCCTTCACGAGCGCAGCGAGGCGTCAACTCCGCCCATGCGTTGGGCGGGACAACTGCGATTGAGTTGCGCGGACAGCGGGCCAGGAGACCCACTCCACGATACGGGCCCCCTTCACGAGCGCAGCGAGGCGTCAACTCCGCCCATGCGTTGTGAGGACCATTGCGATTGAGTTGCGCGGACAACGGGCCAGGAGACCCGCTCCACGATACAGGCCGCTCACGCTTGCGAACGACTGATGAGCCTGACGCGCAAAATGCTGAATAACTATCCAGGGATTGATCGATGGGAACAAACCGATGACATCTTCCAGAACTCAATGATTCGATTGCATCGCTCTTTGATCCACGTCCGCATCGAATCGACTAGGCACTTCTTCAACCTAGCTGCTCTCCAAATTCGAAGAGAGCTCGTCAATGTTGCTCGAAAATACTTTGGTCCATAAGTTCTTGGGAAAAATCATCATACGGACTCGCAACCATCCGATGACCAAGGGGGTGCGTGTTGAGACATTATCGCTTCTGGGTCGTGAACCATTTGTCCAAGCCGGTGTATGTCGCCCAAGCATCGACTAGCTGACGGTCATTCTCAGGTTCATTGGGGATGGAATCATGGATTTTTAGTAAGTTGATTGCATTCAGTATGTATCCTGCCTCAACATAAGGAGCAAAAATCGATGGTTCGTCCCAGAGACTCGAAAAGAACCTTGCAAATGCTGCACTCATAATCACATTGGGGCGATTGATCTCGTTTGGAGCGCTTTGTTTTGCATAAGGACCAATGCAATGTGCATTTCCCTGTAGTTGGAAATCGATGTGTTTACGTTGTAGGACTCTGAGTTCCGGAAACTTTTCGTAAAGCATTCGGTCGATCCTTATTGATACAGGCATCGATCGGAGTTGACGACAAAGCCCATCGCTAAAAAGTTTTGAGAACTGAGGCACGGCACCAGCGGGCATCGTTGGATCGTTTTTAAAGTGAGCCACCATTAGGTTCACAAATTCCCCCATCATGTTGGGCCTGGCAACCAAATTAAACTGGGAACCAGGCTCTGCAAGAATCGTCCTAAGGGCAAATTCACATTGAAACGCCACCAAATAGGGCAAAACGGCTTTCTGGGCGGGTTTGTATAGCAAAACGTGGGCTGGCTGGTTTTCTGTGGCAACACGAATGGTCTCATAACCTGTGAACTTCGGTTCACTCTGTAAATGAATGCGTTTGCCACTGGTCGCTTCGACTCGGTCGATAAAGTACTGCTGTAGGTCTTTGAGGTCCAAGATATGCCTTTTAGGTGGTTTGGTAGCGTTACCTCACCAATTTACCGGTTTGAGGCTGGGATGTCGAAGGCAAGCGCAAGTGGCTTGGAGGTCGAGCACTACCCGCCCGACACCTGCCACTTGCCATTGGCCACAACGCGATAAATTACGGGGGGTGGGGGCATAGCAACCAAGACGCCAAACAGGTGTCTGTTCCTTGCAATAACTAAGCAAAACCTAACAAACGTTTACGCTGCTTACGCTGGGCCAAAACACAACGGGATAGTAACGGGATTGCGCACCCTGGCGAATTTCCGCAGGAGTACGGGAGATCTGGTATCGGAAAAATCGGCCATCGGTTTGCGGGTCGCTGCACGCTTTGACGTGGGCCACGCCATCAATTTGCCCGGTCCGTAGAAGTTCTTCAAGAATCCAGTTCACCATGCCGCCTGAACTTCCTCGCGCTCGGAAATCACCTTCCAGGACATGCCCTACGTAACTTTCCAGAAAGCGACCGATCTCTGGATGAGATTGCTGTGCTTCCGGAAATAGGGAGCCGGAGATGATATCCTCGCTGGGAGCCTCCGGAGAGAATGGACAGAGTTGAGAGAATGATGCTGCAGACTGGTTTGGCAAGTCTGTGAGGGAAGGAACGAGCTGACCTTGTGGGCTTAGTTGCATGGGACCTGCCTGGTTGCAGACAGCAACGCAGACACCACAGCCAATACATAGGTTGGCCTGAACCATAACGTTCGGGCTCAACGATTGATTATCGTTTGCTTTCAATTGACGCACCTCAATACGCGGTCGAGGTATGCTTGTGAGGATTCGCGTAGCCTGTTGATCCGCGCGGCGATTTCTAGATTCAGTGGCTCGTTTAACCGTTCGATCCAAGATTCCGCCATGTTCTCAATTCGAACTTGGTGCCTTTCAGCCCCCACCATAGACAGGAGGTCATGAATCTTGATTGCGCGGTACGGGAGCGATTCACACACGAAAGGTCGCTCATATTTCAATGAAAAGACACAACCGTGGAAGAAGTTGGTTGCAACCGCACGGGCGTTTCGCATCAAGTTTACAAAGTCATCAGGGCTGGCCGAGAGGCGGTTTTCATCGGCCCAGTCGTTATGGTAACCAACACTCACAAGCCGGACCCCTGCGCCTTTAGCCCATCGTTTCACTTGCTGTACCATTGGCTTTGTGAACCCCCAACCGTAAACGACCGCATAAGGCTGATCCGGGAGCTGGCTGTCGGAATCGGGAGTGGGCTCAAATTGAAGGCAGGGATCGAGCACCAATTCCGGCTCAATTCCAACAACATCGCGGATGATTTTTTGCGAGTTAAGGTCTCGCACGGAGATCGCCTTGAATTGCCGCAAGTTCTCCGCAAAACGGGGTGGTAGATCCTCGGTAGCTGGGTAATTACCAAAGCTGGCAGCATACGACACATTGCTTCGGCTTCTGATTCCTTTCCCAAAGAAGAGTTCTTTACCCCCATACCATGGATGTTTCAGATTCCAGACCTCATCGCTCCCCACGATAACCGAATCGAACTCTTCCATGGTTGCAGGCTGATCGAGCGAGAATGCGCGTGAGAGCGGAAGTCGAGCTTGGGCTTTCTGAAATGCTCGAATTTTTCTCCCATAAGCAGGCATCGTGATCAAAGATCGGAACTCCGGCGAACGCGGAAAGTATCCGCATTTCCATTCCGAGAGATCAACCCGCCATGAGTGATGGTCCAAGATTACCGCGTTGTGGCCCATGCTCTGCAATGCTTCCACCAAGCACCGCGCCTGCCAATAGGCGCCGTAGTTAAAGCACTTGTGGAACGTCAGAACTCCTAGTCGCAGAGGTATTGGCATGTTCGGAAAACTTGTCTATCAGAATTTCACTTGCGTCAATCGGAAGTTGTACCGCTTGGATGACCGATGGCCTTTCTTACTGATCCACCCTATCCACCCGATTAAAAGATTAGACAATTAATCTAACAGTTTAAGGACTACGAGGACTCGGGATAAGTCCAAATATCTGTTAGGAAGGGTCGCCAATTTGAGAGCTTCAGGTTCGCAAACTTCGAACATCCGCATGGCCACCATTCACTGGTAACCAGATGTGTGAACGAGGCATCTACAGCACACGCCCTGTCAATCCATTCACTGGTAACCCGACGTGTGAACGAGGCAGCTACAGCACACGCCCTGTCGATCATTCACTGGTAACCCGGCGTGTTAACGAGGCAGCTACAGTACACTCCCTGTCACTCCATTCACTGGTAACCCGATGTGTGAACGAGGCATCTACAGCACACGCACTATCGCCCATTCACTGGTAACCCGACGTGTGAACGAGGCATCTACAGCACACGCCCTGTCGCTCCTTCACTGGTAACCCGACGTGTGAACGAGGCATCTACAGCACACGCTCTGTCACTCCATTCACTGGTAACCCGACGTGTGAACGAGGCAGCTACAGTACACGCACTGTCACTCCATTCACTGGTAACCCGACGTGTGAACGAGGCATCTACAGCACACACCCCTTCGCTCATCCGCACAGCCAGCATTCAGGAACTTCCTCTCGGAATTTGCTCGTTTTCTTTCCGCTTCCTCCAGGATTTGCGTTCTGAGAGACATAGGAAGTTTCTCGTGTTGATAGAAGCCCCCAGAAACCAATGTTTCGACGTCTCCATTTTTTGAAAGAAGTGCTCTCGTGAAATCTTTGTTCTTTAAATGTTTCGCTCGGCAGACTGGTGGACTTGCATTGGCATGCCGTTACGATCTCGGGCCGACGCGTTCCGGGGCTAGCAGCAAGACTTCCTCGACTCCTTTGGCCTTTAGCGTTTCTTGCCAATCACCGAGTTTCATCCCCTTCGTGATTTCACCGCTCGTTGAATCCAACCAAAAGTACCCGGGCGTGTCTTCGGGCTTGTCGATGCGATCTCGCTGTGTAATCAGTCCATAGATCAGATTTCCAGAGCAACCGATTTTGTCAACGCGAGCACCAGCAACTCCGCCGTTGTCCTTATCCACCAAAAGTACTTCACTAGAACTTGCGAAGAACATCTTGTAACCGTTGGGCAGCATCTTCAGTGTAGAACTTGGTTTGACGTACTCACCGATTCGAGCTACCGACTGGCCCGAGATCAGCAATGTGTCATTTTGCTGAAAATTAATGATCTGGAGTCCACCATTATTCGCGATGATCATGTGAAACTCGGATCCCTTCACTTTTAGATCCGCTCCCAAGGCAGCACCCGGCACCGTAAGTGCCTTGGGTGTCCATGTAAGTTTCCGAGAGGCAGTATCCCAGGAACCTTTATAAAACTGCTTTTCAGAATCCCCCTTTGGCTCCCCTATGCTTGACGAAACACAAAACAACAACCACTCAATGCCATCCGGATTGAGAGCGGGGACTAGGGTCAAGTTCCATGCTTGTTCCGGTTGTTTGACAGGCCACTGAATAGTGATTTGCCACATCGGTTGGCTTCCGAGCGATAGCGTATCGCTGTTGAATCCGCCCTGAACCTGCATGACAGCTTCGAACTCAATCTCTTCGCCACTTTGCGCCCTTTTGCCCGCAAACCCCCAGCTTCCAACGGTCTTGTTTAATGCATCGATTGCTTGTAATGGTTCTGTTGGATAGCTATCTGGAACGTCTTCTCCCGTTAGTGCTTTCCATGTCAGCGGTGCTTCAGCAGAAGAGGCTTTGGCTGGCTCCTGTTGAACAACTGGCGCTGCTGTGGGTGCTGGTTGCTGAACAAAAAGCCCAATCGCACCGCTGAACCAAAAAACAAGTAGCGAACAAACCGTCATGGCACTAACTCCGAGGATGATTGGAAACGGAAAACTAGATTTGGATCGAGAAAGCTCACGTACAGCTTCCGGAAGCTTGATAACAGTCGGCTGCTGCACGTGACTGAGGCAGGATTCAAGCAAGACATGAACATTCTTTGCCGAAGTGAAGCGGTCTGCTTTGTCCTTCGCCATGAGTTTAGCCACAATGTCACATAACCATTGAGGAATCTCAGGGTTCAGTTGCCGTATTGGCACCGGCTCCTCATCGATGATCTTCCTCATCACACCGTGAGAAGATTCCGCCCGAAACGGAATGCAACCGGTACAAAGCGTATAGAGAACACTTCCCAGGCTGAAAAGATCGCTTGCTTGCTCGACGGACTCACCTCGAGCCTGTTCGGGTGACATGTACTGCGGAGTTCCCGCAATGGTCCCTTGCTGGGTGACCGAGGCGTCGTCAACACTGCGAGCCAGACCGAAATCGGTCAAGGTGACTCGCTCGACCCCTTCGCCCAGCATAATGTTCTCTGGTTTGATGTCGCGATGCACGAGCCCCTGGTCATGGGCAGCCGCCAAGCCTGCGGCAATCTGTGATCCGATTCGAAGAATTTCGCCAATGCTCAATGCGCCCTCGCGATCGATCCGCTTTTGCAGCGAACCGCCACGGATATAGGCCATCACGAGGTAAGGTATTGCCCCGCCGCTGGAAACGGAATAGATCGGAATCACATTGGGATGCAAAACGGCAGCCGCGGCCTTTGCCTCCCTCGCAAACCGTTTCCGGGCCATGGAGTGACTGGCGATGTGGGGAGCCATGACCTTCAGCGCAACGATCCGATCCAGCGCCGGGTCGATGGCTTTCAGTACGACCCCCATAGCCCCCGCACCGACGACACCTGTGATCTCATATCCATCCAGTCGGCCGAGCCGATGTGGGTCTTCCGAAGGGGTGAGCGATTCCAAAACGTTCTGGATTGATATCGGAATGCTGACACGAAATAATCCGCTTGCTCCAGCGGAGTACTCGATGGAACTGGCCAAGTCGAATTCCGATTCCTGAAGTAAGTGGGCTGCTTGGTTCCAACTTTCGTAATCCGCAGCCTGCTGTTCCATGTAGTCTCTGCACTCAACACAGCTATCCAGATGAGAGACAAGTTCCGCATCGGCCATCTGAATTTGGTCCGACTTCAGGAAATCGTCGATGCGCTGGAGATCGCAGCGGTTGGCTTTCATATTCATTGGCCATTCTCTTGTAAGTGCGTAATCTGTTCGCGTAATCTTCGCATGACGCGACTTCGAGCTGCGTAGACCGCCCCTGGGGATTTCCTCAGCAAAGTTGCTACTTCCTCGCAGGATTGTCCGCGAACCACCGTGAGCTCGAAAGATCGCCACGTATCTGCATCCACATCCTTTTTCACCACGGCAGCGGCATGAAGATACTGCTCTCGCATTGTTTCGGTCGCCAACTCCTGCTCAATATGCTTTTCATTCTCAGGTTGGCCTGCAAGCAGATTGAGCAATTCCGAACCACCGGCGGCAGTGTCTTTTGGTCGTCGAGACAAATCGCTGAAAATCGCGTTTCGAGCGATCCGCCGCAACCAGTAACGGAACTTGGTGTCAGGGGCCGTCTTCTCCCACCGCTCAATGGAACTCGCTACGCGCATGAAGACACTCTGCACCAAGTCCTGAGCATCTGCATCCTGCATTCCCCGGCGACGCGCCATGCGATAAATGGCAGGGCGATAGATGAGCACAAATTGATCCCACGCCTCCCGATTCTCTGGGGATTGAACTTGCGCGATCAAGCTGAAACGGGTCTGTGGGAATTCGGTCATCACTGTCTCCTAGGAGACAAAACTCAGGCTACTGCCGCAATCTGACACTAAAACGGCAGGATTCATCAAATTACATTCGGATCGGGGTGAATTGCAGAAAAATTCCTTCCCGATTGCGATTCAAGGTCTTTTAATAACGACCGCGGACAAACAAATTAACATTCCGAGGTCATATCTCCATCAATTCTCGCCTCCGCCCGGTAGTTAAGCAATCCCGATCGACAACAACCAAGTAAACCGGCTCATTAAGCGAATCGCGATTGGGCGCACGAACTGGTTATTCATAGGGAGCCTACGCGCAGGGATCCGCAATGCGAAACTTGAGGAGTTGCTCCCATATCGATGGCGGGCGCAACATCCGGATGCAGTCCGCCAATGAAGGACTATCGCTGTACCAGGAGCAGGAGCAGGAGCGTCGCAATGTGTTTGGCTGAGTAAGTGAAACGCTGTACGACGTAGGCGGCTTTAGCGATTGTTAGGACAGGCGTGGTAAATCATAGCTCTTCCTTCAGGACTTTTACCCTTTTGAATGATATCGCATCTATGATATGGCTCGATATCGTATCTATGACAATGTCCGTATCGGCATGCAGATTGTAGGCTGGGGCCAAACGACAACTAGGAGATATGGGATATGAAGTCACGGGCGCGCGGCAAGGGTACATTTGCGTCATTGTTCATCGCATTTCTGTCAGGCCGCACGGTTTTTAGCGTGACTCCATTTTTGATTGCAGTCATCTGTCGTCTTGCAATTCCGAAGCCCTTTCGTTGGTTTGAATTGGTATCGGTGATCCTCTTCTTGCTGCTCTGGCCTACCATCGAACTTGCGGTGCATCGTGTTATGCACGAGTGGACCTGGACAGCAACCCACAAACGCCACAAGCATCATCACGATCACCCCAACTCGCTTGAGGTTTTTGGGACCTACCTCTTCTATAATCTAATCCCGATTCCCTGGGTTTTTATCCATTGGGCGATGGCCGAATCCATCTGTGTTGCAGTCCTCTTTGCCATCATGATCTATGAGTTTGTGCACTTCTCCGTCCATTACCCCTATCGGCCCATCACTGATTGGGGACGCAGGGTTCGTGAAAACCATCTGCTGCATCATCGCGATCCAACGCAGCGACTAGGCGTGGTATTTCCCCGTGCGATTGACCTCCCTCCCGGCGGCCTGCCAGCAGCGGAAAAATTGGAGTAGATTGTCCACAAAACCGCTATTGAACTTGGAACGTTGAGAATCGCTGCGTTCTTGATTCGCTTCTTGAATACGGTCAGCGATCAAGCTTTCCTAATTAAACCTATGCGCTGACCTACATACCATAGCGTAGCCCCAAGCACGCTACTTCCACTTCATCCACCGCGCTGCCTCGTCCTTCGATCATGACGCGATTCTCTGCACAGTGGTGCTCAGCTAAGATTCGATGAGTCTCGGGGCTCGTTCCCAACGAAGTCTATCCACCTCTGCTGGCCATCGAAACGGCGAGGCGAGCATGCATAAAGACTTTCGAGTTGGTTTACTTACCCTCAATGTTTTCCT
>CAIJIZ010000342.1 GCA_903820735.1 uncultured Pirellula sp. | reverse complement strand
GAATCAATCGATGGAGTCCGATACGCATTGGACTTATCTCGCATTGATCAGATGCTCTCGATGCTCAAAGGCCCAACTAGTTTTTTTGGTCCAACAACTAGTGCCGCAAAGTCAAAAGGGAATGTAGCCACACGCCCCCTGCTCGACGAACGCAATGCAATGGCGATGGAATACCGTCGAATGTTCGCTGGACAAACGCATGCCAAAGATACGGATTTAGTCGCTATCGGCGTCTTGCTCGATCAAGAAAAACAGCAAGACCCCGGCAATAACGCCGTATTGGAATCGCTTCGGTCCCTCTCCAATTCAGCACCCGGTGGGTTGCTGGTCGGTCACCTTGCAATGGTCGATGAAGGTTTTCGAGAAATCGAGCGCGACGGAAACCGCTTGGCACTGTTCTCAACACTCTGCCTCTCCTTGCTTATGCTTGTCGGTTTTCGCTCGCTCCGCTGGGCCTTGATCGTGGTACTGGTCGTTCAGTGGTCCTTGATTGTCACCCGCGGACTATTGGTGATTCTGGGATGGGAATTGACCATGGTTTCCTCCATGCTCTCATCGATCGTGATGGTTGTCGGAGTAGCGACTACCTTGCATTGGATGGTCGGGTATCAATCCGAGTATCAAGCTCGAGATATGCTGGTCGGATCACAACGAGCAACCGAGGCTTTAGAGGCCTCACTGAAAAAACTATGGTGGCCGATGTTCTGGGCGGTGGTCACCGATGCGATCGGCTTCGGCTCGTTAGCCCTTTCTCGCGTTGGTCCCATTCAAGATTACGGCTGCATGATGGCATTGGCTTGCGCCGTTGTTCTCATTGGGATCTTTTGCTTGGTGCCGACATTGGCATTGATCCCGCTCTCTGGATTCGCACTAGGCCGATTACCTGGGGAAAAGTACTTGCAAGGCTTGTTACAAAGAGTCCTCGATTGGGCTACACGACGATCTGTAGGGGTGATCGCCATCGCCGCGATGTTACTGGCAATCTCCTTGATCGGTTCAATGCGACTCCAGGTCGAAACCGACTTCCTAAAAAACTTCCAAGCCAACTCCCCCATCGCACTAGCTTATCGCACCGTTGAAACGGAGCTGGGTGGCGCGGGCGTTTGGGATTTAGCGATTCGGGCTCCCAAACCCATCACGGAAAAGTATTTGCAACAAGTCCTCGATATGGAAGAAGAGTTACTGGCGATTGAGGTTCCGAGCAAGAACACTGACGGCGAGACGCTACGTCTGACTAGCGCATTGAGTCTGGCTGATACCGATCGCGTCGGCAAGACATCGCCACTCTTGCGTTTGGTGCCAATCGAAGCGCGATGGCTTGGTATGCGACAAGCCATGGGTAGCTTCTTCGATACTTTGCTGAGCGAATCCTCCGCTGATGCGACCGACCTAAAACACGCCGATGATCAAGCTAACGCTTTTGATTCTGACGAAGGCCGCTGGCTTCGAGTGATGCTGCGGTCAAAAGAACGCAGCGATTCAGAGCAAAAAACGGAATTGATCGCGCGAGTCCGTGAAGTCGTAGAGCGCTATTCCAAACTGTTTTCCGCCGAAATCCCTGGAAGCGATCCTTCGCAATCCGGAGAAGTCACCGGGTACTATGTGCTTTTAACAAGGCTCGTAGAACATGCGGTATCGGATCAATGGCTTGCATTCGCCATCGCAACCATCGGAATCGGCGTTGCCTTAAGCGTGGCGTTAGGATCAATACGTTTCGCGTTGATCGGATTGATACCCGTAGTGATACCGAGTTTCTTGGTACTCGGCGCGATGGGTTGGTTAGGGGTGCGAATGAATCTTGGAGCAGCGATGATCGCAGCGGTATCGATGGGACTCGGTGTCGACTCTTCATTGCACACTCTTCATCGTTATCGCTCTGAGCGATCCATGGGCCGAAGCGTGAAGGAGGCCTTACAAGCCTCCCAAGGGCAGACGGGTATGGCAGTGATGATGTCGACTATCGCACTTGTAATTGGATTTGGCTCGATGGCATTTAGTGCTTTTTTTCCAACCGTCGCATTCGGAACTCTCGCGGCTTGGACAATGCTCGGTGGGTTGGTTGGTAATCTGGTTCTTTTACCTGCACTCGTGTGGGCTTTCAATGATTCCACTGAAACTCCGACGAATTGAGCAGCGCCCAGTAGATGTTGCCCATCTCACGACTTCGTTCGTCTCTGCGTTTCCCACGGATCCGCGTTAGAAAATGCTCGCGTTCTTCGCTAGATGGGATGCGGTTGAGGGTTGAGAGAAATGCATTTTCGATCGCTGTAGTATCATCGCGCGCAAGGGATGCTATTCGCGTTGAAGCATTCATGATGGGGTTGTTATCGATTCGCTCCGCAAGAAAATTCCCATTCATCATCAATAACCGCTGAGGAATCGTAACGCTTTGTTCAATAAACTCATCTTCACCGCGATCGCCGTAAGCCTTGGTAAAATCGTTGACACTTCCAAATAGTTCTAGCTGAGAGATGATCGACGACGATGCATCGATCGTCTTCAACCGACAAGCCTGATGGATGCAAGCGGCCATCTGCTCCGGACGAAGTTGCGTAATGGGGAAAGAAGCCCAGGACTGCTCACTGTGTTCGAGCAGATCGACTTCCTCTGTAGAGTTAGCCCAACGAGAATCAAGCTGGAAGGGTTTCGAAGCGACGATGACGCGAATGAGTCGCTGTATGTCAAAATTATGAGTGGTGAAATCATCGACTAACTCTTCGAGTCCGGGAGGAAATGGTCCCCCAAGGGGAATCGCATCGACAGGCTCGACAAGGGGTTTGCCAGTTAAAATCGCCCAGAACCTATTTACTACCGCTCGCGCGAAGGAACGGTTTTCTTTGTGTGTCACCCAAGCAGCAAGCTCTTCCCGAGTACCACTCTCAATCGTACACCAAGGAGAATCATCGGCGGATCCATTAAAGGGGACTTCGGGACGAACGAGGGACTCTTCTTGTTCATTGAGGTATTTAAAGCGATAGGGAATCTCTTCGTTCCTCAAGCCGCTGAACGGGTTTTCCATCTTGATATTGGAATAGAATGCGGCTAGTTGGTGGAAGTCAGATTGCTGACCGGTGCGAGGGGACTGCTCTGAGACTGAAGGGAACTGAACGTTGCCCAAGTAGTCGTTGTGGCATTGAAGGCAATCGATTCGCATTGCAAGAAATGCTCGCGAGGTTCGCCCGGCTAGTCGTACCGCATCAGGGCGCTGATTGTCGGCTTCATCCATCGTTGCCGTTAAAAAATTGACTTCAGGACTGTCGGTCCACGACCCCTTGGCTGTAATAAGTTTTGTTACCAATCGATCAAAGGGCCGGTTCGCTTGGAATTCATCCGCAAGCCAACTGACGTATTTCCTTCTTCGAAACAAAAGGAAAGGCCCATCATTCGTACCCACCGTCGCACGGGTCCAATGTTCGGCTAGATGGTCGGCGGAACGACGATCACTAAGCAAATACTCGGTCCACCAAGCGATACGGTCCGCCTCTGGGATCGACTCGAGCGTCCTGAATTCTTCGAGGGATAGCCCATTGCCAACAAGACCAAGGCTTATACGGCGAACGATGGTATACCAAGAGGCCTTGGGTGCAGATTGAATTGCATTCGAAGCCCAATGGGCCTCGAATGCCGAATCGACGCGACGCGCTGAATCAAGAATCGATTCCTCAAATCGCGAAGGAAGTTCTTCAGGTCGCTTCAGAAGCGAGGGGTTCTTGGTTGTTGCCCAAAATATCCCCAGTAATACGACTACACCGGTCAGTAAAAATGTAGCTCTCTTTCGAAACCGGTAGTTTGGTGTCTGGTGCAATGCTTGAGTACTCATGATCGGTTATTCGTAAGTGTCACTCAGAGCTTGCTTCAAATCCGCCCGAACTGACTCTTTTCCTTGAGATTTCTCAAACCAAGAAGCGATGCGTTTCGAAGCGATCTCATTGGACTTTACCGATTCGCGGTAATTGGGATGAAGCGAAAAATAGGCGGCTCGCGCGGCGATATCCACTGGCGCATTTGTATCGAGTCCAAGGTCTGAGATGGCCACCGCGATACCAAAGGGAAGCTCATCCCAAGCATAGGTATTGTTCTTCCCAGCGGTTCTGATAATGATTTTCTCAGGCGTCGATTCCACAATGCTGACCTCGGTACTCCCGACCTTTAAGGACGAAGCTCCTTTCGTTTTGCGTTTGGCTTCGTCGAATGATTCGATGAAGATTCCATAGAGTTGCCCAAGCTGATCAAGCCGAAGCGCCTTCTCTTTTCCAGCAGTAGTCTTCGCGTTTTCCACCGCGGGAGTAATCATTGACTTGAAGGCAACAAGATCTCCTTTCTCCAGCGCAGCCCTGGCTTTGATGATGCCTTGAGACCACTCCGGAGTTTCTTTGGTCATCTCCGGAGTCGCCGGCTTGGGTTCGGCCATCTGGGGTTCTGCCATCTGCGGTTCTGGCGAATCCGGATTCGGCGTTGCGGGCTCTGATTGTTCAGGCTTCGGTTCGCCCGTCGCACCGGGGCGATTTACGGAAGGGAGTTCAGGAAGCCCCGTATTCTTCGAGCCGCCGGCGTTCTTCGATCCACCACCGGTTTTCCCCCCTCCCAATGGTTCGATCATCGGTTTGACCAGGCCATCTCGCGAGTCGGTTTTCACCACATCGGGATTATCGCCTTGAGGTAGACTTCGTTTATCTTTCGAATTCGGCTTGTCTTGCTGAGCGACAAGCTGGCGATTCCTGAAAAATTGGAAGGACGCAAACCCGAGAAGTGAGCACGACAAGAAAAGCATCCCACCGACCATCATCCGATTTCGGTTTTTGCGTCTCCTTCGTAGCTGCTCCGCAAGATTCACACCGGGAACTTGGGCTATTTGAGAAACCTGCCCCGATCCTGTGGGCAAGGAACTCGTCGGCGACGAAGGATGGTCAGCCCAAGCTGGCCCCGTGCTCTTCGGCGCGATCGCATTGGAACGCGAACGACTGGGCGTCGCGTTGGATTGCGCCATGGAAAGCAGGGCAGGGAAGAGTTCATTAAGCTCATCGCGGCGAGCTTGGACTGCCGGAATGGTGGCGGAAGCCGGTTCCAGGGTTGCCATCGCCGAGCTCGAGTCCGAGCTCAATGCCATGGCATAGGGCAGCATCGGATCTCCCGGTGGTAGCAAGCGATCTGCGTTCGGCTCAGGTGCCGGAGCCGGTGTGGGACTTTGCTTCGACTCAAGAAGCTTTTTCAATTGCTTGTCGTAAGCCACTTTCTTGTGGGGATCTAGAAGGACAGACTGCGCTTGTTTGATCAGCTTTCCGACAACCACTGAAGACGTTTCGGAGGTCCCATCCGGCATCGACTTGGCAAGCGATTCGCTGGCCTTCGCAAGTGCCTGAAGGATTTTCTCTTGCTCCGTACAAAAAAGGGGCAACCCGATTACTTGATAGTAATCAAGCTCCGAAGCTCGGAGTTTTCGATGCAAGTGACGTTCGATCGCGGCGAGTACATCATTCATAGGATTCAACTTGGCCTTAATTAGCGTTCCATGGAGAATTCGCGGTCGTCGTATTCCTGCTGGCGTTGCCGTTCCTCGAGTCGCTTTTGCTGGAAGAGGAGGAAACTTCTCAACATGCTCACCCAGAAAATCATCAGGATGGGGGATGCGTAGCAAAAGAGCAACATAAACAAATGCACCGAGCGATCCGGCTTGTCGGACTTCGGCGCAGCGGGGGTACCGAGCAAAATGCTTAAGCTATTCGATACCGCCGGGACGCGTGCAAGTAGAGCCAAAAGCAACGCGATACCGGCAAAGACCATCATGGATACAAACAACATCCACAGTTGGATCACCGGACGCTGCCCAGTATCGAGCGCGAAGGGCGAGGTCGAATTGGTTGATGAGTCTGAGGATTCCACAGGATGATTCGTTGGCAACGTATAAGATGCGGGTTCTTGGAGGGAGCGATACGAGTTTCTCAGGAAAGGAAAACTTCCTTCCTTAACAATATACCGCCCTCGGGTGTGGACAGAGGGAATTGCGGAACGGATAATTGATTTTTGCTGAGGTAGATTTCGTACGTTTAACTTCGGCTTTATATCGGCTCTTTTCTTTTATCGTTGGGGTTGGCCCATGAAGTACCGTCTTTCGTGGATTGCAGCGTTTATCGTTGGTTCAACATTGGTGGGTTGCGGATCGAAGAAGACAGAAGTCGCTTCGGCTGACTCCAATGCTGCGCCTACTTCCGGCTCACCGACCGGTGCCGCAGCACCAAGCTCAGGCCCACCCCCAAGCAGCGGTCCTGCACCAAGCTCTGGTCCGGCACCCGGATCAACATCTCCAAGCTCCGAACCGGAGTCCGGTGGCGGGTCTGCTGCCGCAAGCCTTGCTGGTGGAGGCCCACCCAACGCAGCACAACTTGGCACCGGTGGCGGCGGACCTCCCAACGCAGCACAACTCGGCACCGGTGGCGGCGGACCTCCAAACGCAGCACAACTCGGCACCGGTGGCGGCGGACCTCCGAATGCGGCACAACTCGGCACCGGTGGCGGCGGACCTCCGAATGCGGCCCAATTAGGAACAGGTGGAGGAGCCAGAACTGGTGGTGGAGGACCTCCAAATGCCGCTTCCCTAGGTTTTGGATCCCCTCCCGCTGGCAACAGCGGTGCTGCTAGCGGAGGAGGCATTGGAAGTGTTTCATTGGATCCTTCTGGAGAAGGTGGAACGTCCTCCGCCGGATTGTCCGGTGGTGCCTCAGGCGCCCCCATGAACTCTCAACCCTCCCCTTCCTCAGCACCTTCAATTCCCGCTGTTGAGTTGACATACGAAGACCGTGCAGTTCTGGCTTTTCAAGCCGGGAATGCACCCAAAGCGTACGCTTTGATGCAAGCTCACGGACTAAATCTCCCATCCGATGAATCGGAAAACTTCAACGAGAAGTACCGTTGGGACAAAAAACGTGTTGTACCGCGACAAGGCTATTCCTTCGCTGTTGGCTTGGTCGTCAAAAAGACACCACAAGTCACCGAACTCAAACCGATCGGAACTCCACTGAGTGAATTAGGGGGGGCCGGTCGCCAACAAGGTGGCGGACCGGGAGCAGGAAGAGGCCCAGGTGCCCGGCCCGGTGCGATGGGTCCCGCCGGTCCAGGCTTAGGTCTCGACGGCATGGGATCTGCGGGAGGAGCAAGCTCCTCTGGGGGGATCAAGCAAACGGCGGCCAAGGAACTCTCCGATGCCGCCGGAAACTATGCATCGGCATTCGTAGATGCATTCGCAAGAGAACATTCCGAAGGCCGTTGGTCCGAGGCGTTCAAATCGTATTCATTCGGTCAGCCAAGCTTACCGCCAAGCCTTGAAGGCCTCTCCGGTATGCTTGGATCAGCTGCTGGTGGACGCTCGCTAGGTTCAGGTTCGGGACTTGGCGGATTATTCGGTGGTGGAGCACCGGGCGGCGCGCCGGGTGGAGCACCAGCGGGTTACGGCGGCGGTGGCCCGCCTGCCGGATACGCGGGCGGTGCAGGAGGCGGTGCACCGGCTGGCTATGGTGGCGGCCAAGGCGGACCGCCAGCGGGTTACGGTGGCGGTGGTGGCGGCGGTGCACCTCCAGGATATGGCGGTGGCGGCGGCGGTGCACCTCCAGGATACGGGGGTGGTGGCCAAGGCGGACCTCCAGCGGGTTACAGTGGCGGTGGCGGCGGCGGTGCACCTCCAGGATATGGGGGTGGCGGGCAAGGCGGACCTCCAGCAGGTTACAGTGGCGGTGGCGGCGGCGGTGCCCCTCCAGGATATGGTGGTGGTGGGGCGAGCGCGGGTGGCGGTGGAGCCAGTGCAGGCGGTGCCAGCGCGGGTGGCGGTGGCGCGAGCGCGGGAGGACTGAAATACCTACCTGCTCCTCAAGACACCCTCAGCCCAGCATCAGGCCCTGGTGGAGCTGCCGGCCTACTCGGAAACACAGGTGGCCCCGGAGCCGGTGCGATCGGTACCGGGACCGGTGGTGGTACTGCCGGGTTGCTTGGGAACACCGGTACTGGGCCCGGCGCAGGACTTCTCGGTGCCGGTGTCGGTCCTGGAAGTGGTGCAACCCTTGGAAATACCGGCGGCGAAGGCCCTGGTAGCATGGGGGCGGGAGTCCAAGGCCTTGGTGGGGCAGCAACCGGATTCGGTGGAGCCGGCTTCGGCTCGCAACCATCCATGCCAAACATCGAATCCATGGTCAAGAACTTCAGCTTCCAAGAAATCCAACTCCCCTCTGGGTCAATCCCCCTCGGATCGGGCTTGGTTTACATCGGAAGTGCAGAAAACATCGCAAAGCTAACCGAACGTGCTACCGAGCAGCATTACGATGCTTTGATTGTTTTTGAAGTCGATGCATCCATGATCATGGCTAATCGCTCCATCAAGAACGATTGCAGAATTCGAGCCGTTCCATTGAAGTCTGCGAAAGACTCCAAGGACAAAGGTATCGTTTCAACTTCGCTGAACAATCGCGAAATGGCGCAGGACAAAGATCCCAATGCCAAAATTGAGAACGCTGTCTCGCAGTTCATCGAGAAACTCGCAGATGTTTATACACTCGATGACTTGCCCAACATCCCAGCCGATTCCGTCAAAAACAGACGACTCGCAACGCTGGCTTCTGATAACACGCGCACAGTGCTCGATCGCCTAGCCGAAGTTCAATTGTACTTCTCCAAAGGCTTGATCGACGAGACTCTCAAAGTCGACGCGTTTACGCAGATCGCCGGTTCGGAT
>CAIJIZ010000341.1 GCA_903820735.1 uncultured Pirellula sp. | reverse complement strand
TATTGAGCGGTTACGTTGGAGTTGTAAGTTCCTCGTCGTGTCAGTTCGACCATGTCCCCGAAATTGAGGTTGTCGATGTTCAGTCCGAGGATCGCTGTCTGTGTTTCAATGTTGACGATAGGCGAAGCCGAGATTGCACCCGATGTTGGGCTCAACCGCACGACATACGAATTCAAGTCGGTCAAGTTATTGAGGACCCCGTTGCGAGTGGCTGCCTTTAGGGCAAACGCATTCCTCGCAAAGGTGTTCGGATCGACGGGCATCGTCACCCGGTCGATCTTGCCGATATGAAAGAACAAGTCATTTGTTGCATCGATACGAGCCAAGCTTCCTTGGTAGCTGTTATCACCTTGAAAGGCGCGAACGCGTCGGTCGTTGGCCCAGACGTGGGAAAGCTGACCTTCTGGGGAGAAGACAACATAGACTGGGCGAAGTTGCTCGGGAATCAACGGAGTTGGTTCATTGCTGATCCAGTCCGAAGCGAATCGAACTCGGTAATCAAACTCCGGGGCGGCTGTACCGTTGTTATCGAAGATAGGTTGTTTTTCAGCGGTCAGCGTATCGTGACCTGGGAGTCTTTTGCCGAACCCGCTGATCGACAAGTCGACACACATGCCGCGGGGTAGTTGGATCGCTTGCGTAAAGATCGGTTTCGGACGAGGGTAGATCCTGAAGGAGTCGAACGAAGTACCGGCGGGGATATCGACATAAGGTTCCTTGGCTCGTTCCGAGTGTCCATCGAAGGCCAGTTCGTTCATGACCGAAAACCAAATCGACTTGTCGCCGTTCTGGCCGGCCTGGCTGCGTGAATACGTTTCATGAACAGAGGGATCCCGCGGTGAGACAATACTAAATCGTCTCGCAGAATTCCCAAAGCTGATTTGTGATCCTGTGATTAAGTATTCTCCGACCAACTGCGACACATCTGTATTCGGCGGCCCAGTTACTTGAAAAATACGGACCTCGCTGATCTGGCCTTGATGCATATCAGCCAGAGAGTCATCTCCTACGTACGGGCCGGTCGGTATAGGTGGATTTATACCGTCTCCTGGCATCCGCGCTGTGAAGACTAATGGAACAGGCAATATCGCTTGAGTGATCGGCAATGGCTCTTCTGCCATGCTCAAGCGGATACAGGTGTTGTAGGGTACGAAGTTCGTGTCAGGAGTCAGGCTTGGAGGATTCGCAGGATCCCATGTTGTAGCGGTTTCTGAAACGTACTTTACTCCAGACAACGTGGCACGCGAGGATAGCCGTTCGAAAACAACCGCTACAGGTCGGTTACGCCCAACAGCTCGAGCACGGGCGGCCTCTAAGTAGTTCTTCACCATGATCGCTGCTTGGCTCGATTTGCGATCGGTCAACACCGATTTAATACCGGGCAGCATGATTGCTGACAGCACAGAAACTACCCCAACGACGACAAGCAATTCAACGAGGGTTAGTCCCTGCACTTTCCGTTTGCTCAGGCGTGAAGATGTCATTGCGTTACCCCATTGACTTCGTAATTCGTGATGTCATCTTCCGCTACCTTCTGGAATACGGTCTTACCGAAAGGGATATCTTTCAGTAATGCACCTAAGCGATAGGTGTCCGGGAAATCATTGGTGAGATCATTGTCGGTATTGTCGAAATCCGATAAGCGATTTTGTGGAATTACTCCTATTCGCGGGCGTGGATACCAAGGGTCGGCAAACGGCTGCGCACGTGTTAGAAGCACATCCCCTGTCGATCTTGAAACTCTGTTGCCGTAGACGGCCAACTTATAGATGGCCGAATAATCAACCGGTGCTGCAACTTCAGGCTTGGGTATAAAGTTATCGTATGGGGCATTTGGAATTCGCGAAGGTAGGGTTGGCGACAGCTCAAATCGAATTCCAAAAAGTCCATCTGCACCCGCTGACGCAACGAGTGGTAGCGGTTCCGTATCGGGAAACATTTCGTTTGTGGTGAATAATTTCGAGTACCCCGGATCGGATCTCATGCTGTCGAACGAATCCCCAAATGCACGGTATTGCTTACTGGCCGCATCATAAAGCGATGGATCCAGCAGATCCGGGTGCAGACGCTTAGACGAGGCGTAACCCGATGGCCATCGAAGCCATCTGATGGGTCGACGGTATGCGTCTAAAAATTCCATGAGACCGTCTTCATCGGTATCTCCTATCTCCGTTTTTCCAAACAATTCGATGGCCGATGAACCGTTGACGGTTGAATCCTCGACGATTAGATACAGCAGTTCGGCGTTTGCATTTCGCAGTTCCCAACCCGCCCGTGGTTGTATACCAGGTGTGATCGGATCATCCAATTTCTGAAGAATCTTCTTTGCTCGACGCGGGTATTTGATCTTTGTCGGTGGAACGATTCCTTGGTTTGGAATATTAGAGGTTTTCAGGCCACTCGTCCTAAATTTCGTTGACGGTAACAATTCCTCGATCTGTGTTGAGGGATTATCGTCTACCAGAAGTCCCAACCCATTGAGTATGGGTATCCATTCGGTCGTCCACTTGATGTCATCCGGATGATCCGGCATTTCCAGCACGATAGTTTCACGAAGTCCAAGAAGGCGCATTCGGTCCCTGAGTACCGTGGGTGTATCGGGTAAATCTGTATAATTCGCCGCTGCAGGAATCGGCGTCTCAAAGTTGATCGGGTAGTTCTCATACTCTTGCATGCGAGCCATGAGGACTTCGCTGATTTTGCGAATGGTCCCTTGGGTACGAATGTTCGATGCTTCGGTCGCCGCTGCGCGGTAAGCGACCATGAACATGCTCGAGACAATGGTGATGAGCCCAATGGTTACCAACAACTCAACCAGTGTAAAACCGGAATGACGAACCGAAGCGTAAGCGCGATTCTCGCCTCGCTCAATCCGACCACGCCTCTTGCCTCGCTCTTGGTTGCTCATGATGCTTTCCCTCTCTCCCAATTCCCCTCAAGGTACTTCTGCGGTAGGCAATTATTGGGACTCACCGAAGGTCGGACCATCGATGAAGTTCGAACTGTTATCGTCCACAGGTCGGAATCGTCCGAAGCTTGACAGGTAATAAGGGATCGGTGAGATGCTTGTCGGTGGATAAAACAAACCGTTGTTGGTGTTGACCGGCACCGCATTCCCTTTAGGAGTGGTGAAAAGAATCAGCGGGTTGTTCGCCGAGATGTCTTTTGGTGCCATGCAACCATAAAGATTGTCATAGCCTGCATTCATGATCTGGTAGGTCTTGGCGTTCGAATAAAGCAACGGCGATGGGGAAACGGACGTGTTTACTTCCGTCGAGAGAAATGGGCGAGCACAGTTCGGGGAGCTTGCCACAGCCCCAGGAACATAAAAGTTGTAGTAGCCAGAGAATTGGTAGGTTCTGCTATCGAAGTAAACCATCGGAACACCACCTTGCTGAATCGATGGTCCACTGCCGATGTACACGGGCATGCAATCATTGGTGATACCTTGTCCGTACAGCGCCTCGTCGATGGAAGCCGTACCGGTGTCGTTAAGTGTCAATCGTCCGTTTTTGAATTCAAAGAACGCATTCTCTCTTTGATTGTTGTACATGTATCCCCCACCGACTGGATTCGCTTTCAGCGGACCGCCAGGACCGGTGATCGGACGCTGTGAGTCGCTGCTGAATCCACCGAGAAAGAATACTAAGGCTTCGGCTGGATCGAATACACGACCACCGAATGGATGCGGACTTGGGGCGTTGTCATTGCGAATCCCGCCGTTAGCAGCTGAGTTGGCAGGATTTAGCAGCGCCAACTCGGTAACAACGATGTTCGGAAACGCCTTCCGCAAGTGAGCTTCCATCACCGGCCATGAACTGCCGTCCGGCGGATAATCGCCATACTTCGTTCGATACGCTTCGACCGCTGTCGCAATGTTCGCTAGCTCCGCCGCTTGCGCTCGCTTCAATATCGCGACTCGCGCCGAGTTCACCCCCCAGGCAAGGAGTCCTGCAAGCACACCGAGGATGGCCATGACCACGAGCAATTCAACGAGGGTGAAACCAACTCGTTGGTGGCCACGAAGTGCTCCTCGGATGGTTCGAGAGGGCCGAAGCGACGTGCAGGACATGGATGGATCCTCGTATGATAAGTTTCGAAGTATGCGTAACGGATTACTTGCTCAAGCTAGTGATCAAAGAGATCAGGGGCATGAACAACGAGATAACGATGAAGCCAACCGCAACCCCAAGGAACACGATCAACAAAGGCTCGATCAGTTTGGTTAAGCCTTCGGTCATAACATGGACTTCTTCGTCGTAGTTATCGGCGATCTTGTAAAGCATCGTGTCAAGCTCACCGGTCTCTTCACCGACGTCGATCATGTTGACCACCAAGTCATCGATGACCCGCGATCGCATTTTCAACAGGTACATCCCGGCACAAGCCAATGCTCCAATACCGATGGTACCCAAGCTCATCATTAGGAGCTGTCCGGCACCACCGGTGTTCTTCGACGGGGCGCCGTCGGCGGTCTTGCCCGCCCCACGACCGGCGGTCAGTGCCACCGACAACATCATGATCCCAGGAAACATCCCCATCCAAACCCAATAAAAGAGGGCCATGGGGTGAAACCCTAGGACCGAGTTCTCTTTCATAGGTTTTGAAATGGTCTCCCCTTCGCGGATCGCTTCGGAAACCTTCGTGAAAATCTTCTCGAACATCGCGTTGCCGGAGGTCTCGCGGGTGATATTCAAGGCTTCGAGAATCGGAACACCGGAAGTGATCAATGTTCCCAACGTTCGTGTGGTTCGAGCCAAAATGTTCTTCTCAATGAGGTTCCCGAAAACGGGTACTTTGATGATGAACATGTCGAAGCCCATCCGACCATGCTTGAATTTACGGATCAGTTTTCCGACAAGCCAAATCACCACAGGAAGCAAAAACATCAGCCAGAAATAACCCACAACGTAGTCGCTCATCGCCATAAGCAAGACGGTCGGTGCAGGGAGCTTTAATTCGAATTCATCGAACATCTTCTTAAACGTTGGAACGATGAAGAACATAATCCCCGCGAGAATACCGACGGCCACAAGCACCACCGCGATCGGGTAAATCATCGCCCCTTTGACTTTACGCTTGAGCGATTCTGCTCGCTCCAAGAACTCGGCGAGACGTTGCAGAATGGTTTCCAACGCACCGCCCGCCTCACCGGCCTTGATCATGTTCACATACAGCCGACTGAACACCTTGGGGCACTTCGCCATCGATTCCGACAACGTCGAGCCAGTTTCGATCTCGTCGCACACGTCCATCAAAGCATTCTTTAGCTTGCTACCACCCTTGATGTTGTTCTCAAGAATCCGCAGGGATCGCAAGATCGGCAGACCGGCGTCTTGAAGGATCGATAGCTGACGGGTAAACGTACAGATGTGCTTGGTCTTCGCACCACCCATCGCAAACGGACGCTTCTTCTTCGCCCCCGGAGCAGTGGTCTTCGTAGCCCCCTTCTTGAGCGAGAGCTTGGTAACAAAGTACCCCATCTGCCGAATAGTGTTCTGTGCATCTTCTTCGGTTGGAGCCTCGATCACGTCCTTGATCTCTTGGCCGGTCCGGTCCATGGCTTCGAATTGATACATTGGCATGGTGTTACCCTTTGCTACTTTTTATCTGCTGCTTTGATCTTCAGGACGGATACGGCACGGCGAGAGTGACTCGAAGTTCATTCCAATAATTCGCGGGATGGTTCCCCAAGTCGAATAAATGGGTGAAAAAAGAGTCCGTCGACGATTTTTTAGTTTTTAGTTTTGTGATTGTGGCTGGTTACGCTGCGGCAACGGTTTCGTCCCGCAACGCGGTTTGGTTACGCTGCGTTACCGGTTTAGTCCCGCTTTGCGGGCGGGACTTTATCAGCCGTCGTGGACGGTTTCTCGGACGACCTCTTCGGCCGTGGTCAGGCCTTGGAAAACGAACTGCTTGCCGTAGTCACGCAGAGTGATCATGCCGTAGTCGACCGCTTTGGCTCGAAGTTCGTCGGTGGTGACGTTGGTGAGGATCATGTCGCGAAGCTCATCGTTCATGACCATCAATTCAAACAGTCCGATGCGGCCTTTGTAGCCGGTGTTGTTGCAGACGTCGCAACCTTTACCACGGTAGAACTTCTGGGTCTTGGCAAAATCGGTGTCGACCCCAAGTTCTTGCAGCAGCTCGAGCGGTGTCTCGACTTCTTCCCGGCACTTCGTGCAGATGCGTCGCACTAGTCGCTGAGCTAAGATCGCTTCGACTGTCGCGGTGATCAAGAACGTGGGGATCCCCATGTCCTTCATCCGCGTAATGGTGCTCGGGGCGTCGTTGGTGTGCAACGTGCTGAATACCAAGTGCCCGGTAAGGGAGGCTTGGACGGCAATTTCAGCCGTCTCAATATCTCGGATCTCACCGACGAGAATCACGTCGGGGTCCTGCCGCAAGATAGCTCGAAGGCACGAAGCGAACGTAACGCCGATGCCGTGATCGATCGGGATTTGCACAATGCCGTCGATGTCGTACTCCACCGGATCTTCCGTCGTAATCAGCTTGTCTTGAATGTCGTTCATCTCGGAGAGAGCGGAGTACAACGTGGTGGTCTTGCCCGAGCCCGTCGGGCCGGTGACCAACACGATCCCATTAGGACGGTGCATGATCTTGCGGAAGTGATTTTTCGTCGTCTCGTCCATCCCCACTTTATCGAGGGAAAGGTTCACCACGGATCGGTCGAGAATCCGCATAACGACACTCTCGCCAAACATGGTTGGGAGTACCGAGACGCGCAAGTCCACCGGGTGACCACCGACCATCAATTCAATCCGACCGTCTTGCGGAAGCCGGCGTTCGGCGATGTCGAGGTTCGCCATAACCTTGATTCGCGTGGTGATCGCAAAGGCGAGGTGGCGAGGCGGAGGAACCATTTCATAGAGAACTCCTTCGGATTTGATCCGAATTCTGAATTCGTCTTCGAATGGTTCGAAGTGGATATCGCTAGCGTGGTCTTTGATCGCCAGCAGCAACACCAGGTTAAGGAGCTTTCGTACCGGAGCGCTGTCGGCCAGAGCTTCTGCACCGTCAAGGTCGAACTTATCTCCCTGCAACTTGTTGGCGGCTTCGAAAAGCTCTTCGTCGGCGGCAAGCTCTGCGACGATTTTCTCAACGCTTAACGATTCCGAAGAGTAGAACCGCTCGATCGAACCTTTGATTTCGCGTTCGGTGGCGACGACCATCTCGATATCCATGCCGAGGAACGTTCGCAGTTCGTCTTGGATCGTCAGGTTTTGCGGGTCACAGGTCGCAACCGTCAATCGGTTTCCATCGAATCGAATGGGAATGACCCGATAAAGCTGGGCCATAGTTTCCGAGAGTTTTTCAAGCAGATCCTTGGGGATCGGGTTGTCTCCAATCGTGACAACCTTCATGTTCATCTGTTCGCCGAGTGCTTGGGCTAGCTGCTCATCGGTGATCAGCGCCATGTCTTCTGCGAGCTTACCGAGCAATGCGCCGGGCTGCTGTTGCTGTTCATCGAGAAGCAGCAGCAGTTGGTCGTCGGTGATGAAACCCATGTCGACAAAGATCTGGCCGATTTTTCGCTGAGACATGAGGAAGCAATTGGGGGGTTAGATGTTTCGAAGTTAGTGGATTGAACGAGTTGGCTTGAGAACGAAATGGCAATCAGCTACCGTGATCGAACTCTTCTTCTTGCTTCTCGTCTTCGACACCGCGGCGAGAGTTGACGATCCGTTTCGCAAGGTCGTCTGGGCGGTGGGCTTTCGCGAGAATGTCTTCGATCTCGACTTTGCCATCTCGCCAGAGATTGAACAAAGAGTCGTCCATCAGTTGCATCCCGAACTTCGCACCGGTTTGGATCGCCGAACCGATACGGAAGGTTTTGTTTTCGCGGATAAGGTTAGCGATACCGGGAGTCACCACGAGGACTTCGTACGCCGCACATCGTCCACCGCCGATCTTGGGGATCAGGGATTGAGCGACGACCCCCAAAAGGCTCGTGGAGAGCTGTGTTCGGATCTGATCTTGAAGGTTACCAGGGAAAGCATCGATCAGACGGTTAACGGTTCCTTGAGCACTGTTCGTGTGCAAGGTACCGAAGACGATGTGACCGGTTTCTGCAGCGCTGATCGCCGCAGAGATCGTTTCCAAGTCCCGCATTTCACCCACGAGGATGCAGTCGGGGTCTTGTCGAAGTGCACGCCGGATGGCTTCCGAGAAACTCGGAACATCCACGCCAACTTCACGCTGGTTAATCGTCGACTTCTTGTGCTCGTGATAGAACTCGATCGGGTCTTCGATCGTGATGATGTGGTGGTCGTGATTGATGTTCAAGTAGTCGATCAAACTCGCAAGCGTCGTACTTTTTCCCGATCCGGTCGGACCGGTCACAAGGACCAAGCCGCGGGGGCGAAGCACCATTTTGATGACGGATTCAGGTAGTCCCAGCTGCTCTGGGGTAAGCTTGTCATTGGGGATCTGCCGCAGAACCATCGAGATGTTTCCGCGTTGCTTGAAGATCGACACGCGGAAACGAGCCAGGGTTCCGAACGCGAATCCAAAGTCGGCTGAGCCGGCTTCTTGAAGCTCGCGTTGGCATCGCTCTGGGGCGATACTCTTCATCAACTGAACGGTGTCATCGGGCTCCAGGACCTTTGTCTCAAGCTTACGCATCCGACCGTGAAGCCGGAATACTGGAGGTTGGCCGACGACGATGTGGATGTCGCTAGCCCCTTGCTTGATTGCCGCTTGAAGCAACTTATCGATGAGAACGGTGGCCATGGATTGCGCGTTGGATAGGAGGAAAGATGAGTTTGGTGGGCGAAGCGACATCCGAAAATGGATGCGTTATAAGACGCAAGATCGGTTTTTCGGGACTTGCGTGCCCACTGTATTCTAATCAAGTTCCGAGGAGATAAAGGTTTACGGGTAGAAAGTAAGCGGGTACGGGCCGAAAAAATTACGCAAGATTAACGATCCCCGCCACTGCCGGCCCCCCCCTCTGTGTCTCTGTGTCTCTGTGTTTCAAAAAGGGGTTCTGG
>CAIJIZ010000340.1 GCA_903820735.1 uncultured Pirellula sp. | reverse complement strand
TTCCTCCAACATCTGGTCCCAACCCAAATAACCAGGTAGTTCAAATCGACTCAATCCAAGCTGCGCAACTCGATTGCGAGTCCGCTCCATATCCTCCCCATCACCAATCCAACGCACCTTCGGCTCCACACCTCGCAACTTTAACTCTCCGACAGCTTCAACCAACAAATCATGATCCCAACTCGAATACAAATTCCCCATCCCGATAATCACCCCCTGCTCCACTCCAGAGACAACCTCCGGAAATGCTTTCGGCAAACATGCATAAGGCAAATACAACGCTCCCCTACCATATCGCTCTTGAATGTACCCACCTAACCACTTGCTCGCCGTTACCACCAACGCAGCTCGCTTTACCAACCACCCCTCTCGCCAATCCTTGTACTTGCGAACCAAACTACGCGTCTCCCAAAATGTAGACCAATCTTCCCAGTCCAAAACAAATCTCACTCCAAGATTCGCACCGAGCGAATGAGCACACAGCAGCGCCACAGCCTTCTCTTTGGGATTGAGCATATGGACAAATCCCCCAAACCCTCGAATCAACTTACCAGCCCCACCGAAAAATCCCCGATGCGATGCATCGAAGTAATGAGGGTCTAATCCGCACTGTGCGCCGTGCCGCCGATTTGATTCACTTTGCGGCACCGCTAACTGCGCATCCCACCCAATCTCACGCATCCCTTTAGCCAACTCCACCGCTCGTAAACACGATGTCCCTGCCAAGTCCCCAAACGCAACGAATAATATTTTGCGATTGACCATCGATTACACCACTCTGCTGGCTTGTACCAGCCGACTTCGATCCGCCGACGCAAATGCCAAAAACGCCATCGCCGCCGGCCAAACAAATCGAGCAAATGAATGTGGTGAAAACATCACGTGCCAACTAAAAAACGGCAAATACACCACCGCAATAGCGACCATCGCTACCGATCCAAATCGCAAAATCCGATCGGTCAACACAAGCGTTCTTGAGATCACAAAAATCCAATACAGAAACCCAACCAATCCGCTGAACACCCAAGCTCCCAGCAATACCGAGTGCACCGGCAAGACGTCGTGCACTAAAGTCTTCGGTGCCTTCGCCCCATAGAACTCTCTCATCTTCAATAAGTAGAGCTTGCGCAAATGCGTAGGATTCGCCCACGAACCATGCCCAAGCAACGGTTTCTCCGCAATCGCATCGATCGCGATCACCGATTCATTGCGAGCTAACAATAACACCTCGATCGGATTGTACGGATTCTTGGCCAAATCTATCTGAACCTTGGCCGTCTTACCCAACACCCCACTCTGCGCATAATGAACATACAAAAGAAAAAGCGGGATCATCAATAGCCCCGCTAACACCGCACCATTACGAAATAAATACCTCAAATCCTTCTGACCACTGAGCAAGCTGTACCACAAGTAACAAAAAACCAACGTACTCGACATTGCGATCAGCCCATCTGACCTACCTCCATAAATATTCCCAACAACCCCATACACCACCCCTGCTCCGATGACCAACCAGGGGAACTTACCAAAAGCCGCATAAGCCAAGAAACCAAAGCAAGGATAAGCCCAAGCCGACACGTAAAAATCCCACAACTGCTCGGGATTCACCTGCGACTTATCCCCAAAGAAATACAAATAAAACGCCCCAAAAGCCCCCCCAAAGGCCATTCCGATGATCGTCCCGATATGACTACGATACCTGTCCCGGTACAAACCGCAGTAAAACAGGAAATTCATCATCGTCAATCCAATGTTGCCCCACCCCCGAATATATTTCGATGACGGTGTCCCATTGACCAAATCACTGAGCACTTGAGATACAAACCATAAGATCCCTCCCATCATCAGCAAGGATACTTCCCGATTGCGCATCGCTTGCATCATCGAACGAATGTAAAAAGGAAACAAAAGAAGGATCAATATCTCCCCAAGCCTAAACGTGCCGACCAAGGTAATCGGGATAACCATCGTCGAAGCCGTCAAGAACGATATGATGTTGCGACGATCAAAAACGCTCCCCCATACATCTTCCTCTGTACCCTGCCGACGAACGCTATGCACAACGCTGCGACTCTCGCCCCTGCTCGCCCCCCCAACCCCTGATGGAATGCCGACTCCCGCTTGGCCCCTAACTCCCGATTTGCCAACCGCGCATGATTTGCCAACCGCGCTTGATTGGCCAACCGCGCTTGATTGGCCAGCTGGGCTTGATTGGCCAGCTGGGCTTGATTGCCCAGCCAAGCTACCCGCATCCACCCAACCTCGACCACCACTCGCCCCTGCGTCGTATCGACTCATCTTCCCCTCCTGGATACCAGCTTATTCCACAGATAATCGATCACCCAACGCGCCCTTGGTCGCGCACCTTGCACTCGACGAATCTCCGCAAGTATTGGCCTCAATTGCGTATTCCTCGAACATTGTACCCACAATGCTGCGAAATATCTTTCGGTGAACTTCGGCCAATATTTCCGCACAAAGTACCACCGCGCCCACTCGCGCGGGAATCGCAAATCCCCCGACTGTACCGTTATCGATCCCTGATGCGAGTGCATCACCGCTAAATGCGCATCAACGCACCGAACCCGCTCATATCGACTCGCGACAATCGCAAATAACAACATGTCCGGTCCGGCCCCGTGCCCATTGAAATCTATCCCAAATGGATTCTCTATCTCCGGTAAAATCGCTTCGATCAAATCGCAACGCCGAAACAAAACTCCAACCGGATTAATCACCTGAATCCGCTTTGGATTGTTGAAGACAATCGCTTCTAGAATCTCCTCACGGCTAATCTCCGCTCGCTCCTGAAAATTCGAACGGCCTACCTCCACCCCATCATGACACTTGCGATGCCCCGAAATTACATATCCCGTACGCGCGTCAAACAACTCTAACGACCTTCGCAAAAACTGCGGTTCAATCGTGTCATCGGAAAATAGCAAGTGACAGTAATCTCCCAGTCCCGCTTGCACACCTTTGAGCCAATTACGCACCGGGCCAATGTTTGTATCGTTGCGAATGCACCTTACCCGCTCGTCTCTCTGTGCATACCCGCATAGAACTTGCCACGTATTATCCGTACTGCAATTATCGATCACGATGATCTCGTGACCATCGATATCCTGCGCCAACGCACTCTCTATCGCTCGACCTACCAAACTAGGTCGATTGTACACTGGTATTACCGTCGAGACTCGCATCAGCGTTCAAGCCCCCTTTGGCTATCTCGCCATACCAAAGGACCAACAACCCCAAACAACGACAACGATGCAATACTCGCCAGCAATATCCCCCCACCCCCTAAACTCTCAAATCCACACAAATATATTGCCAACGGTACGTTGATAAAACAAGCCAATACGCCACAGATCATCTGCTCTCGCACCCTACCAATACCATTTAGCAGCGATGCATGTGCCCCACACCAAATAACCGTCCATGCATAAACAACGACTAACACCAACATGATACGGTCAAGCGAAATGGTCGGATCAATCCATCGCCGAATCGCTTCATTCATCACCAATGCCAACACGACGGCACCAACCCAAAACGGAATCATCACCCACAAGACAATTCGACGCAACATCCGAAGTCCAACCATATCACGCTTTGCCCAACTCGCTCCGGCTAAACTCCACATCGGCCCGATTACCATCGAATATCCCGTCGTAATCAACCCGACAAACCGAAGGACGATGTCGTACTCCGTGGCTACCTCCGGTCCCAAATATCGCAATGCAATCATCCGGTCGGTCATAAAGATCAACAAATAGGTCAGCTCCAACACCAAGAACTGTCCACCCAAAAATAACACCTCCCGATAGACTCCAAACCTGTATTCCCCAATACGAGGTAGCAACTCTGGACAGCGCCCAAACACATACCAAGCTTGCAAACAGTGCGCAACGACATACGTCAATAAATTGACCAAAGCCAACCGTGGCAGACTCAATTCCCATCCCAATCGACGTGCTGCGATCACATAAAACAACATCGCTAAAGTCGCCGATACACTCACCGCCGATGTGAACCCATTCCAATGCTTGGCTATCAATATCGCATTCGTTACCCCTAAACACTGATTCCAAGCCAGCGCTACGAAACTCACGAAAATCGCCATCGCTAACGCTTGATCACTCGTCGTACTGCGAAACCACTGCGACCACTCAATCCCCATCCCAAACAACACAAAGCCAACACACAAGGTGGCTCCAATCCATACCAAAGCTTGCCCGACCATCGCCGAAGAAAGATACCCACGCGCTCGCTGTGATTGATCCAAATTAAGGGACTCAATCAACTTGTTGCGCAACCCCATCCCAACCCCTAAATCCAACAACGTAAACCAAAAAATCGTGGACTGCAAAACCACCCAGACCCCATACTCAGCCTTGCCCAACTCATGAATCAACATCGGGAATAACGAAAACTGCAATACCATCGAAAGGAGCTTCAAGCCAACGGCAGCCCCCAGATTCCGGCGCATAATACCCAGCACCCCACGCATCGTGCCTGCGAGTGACTTCGCTGCGAATCGCTCTCCTCCTCCCGCCTCTGCATCGTTCACTTCCGACCCCCAATCCCACGCACATAGCGCGTAATGGTGTCAATCATCAAATCCAAATCCGATCGCCGTAACCCTGGATACACCCCAATGAAAATCCCATCGCGCATCAGCCGATCTGCACCTTGTAAATCCCCCACCACTCGAACCCGATCCGGATGCTCCTTCGCGAAATCACTAAAAGCAGGTTGACGCATCAAGTTCCCACCGAAAAACATCCGATTGCCAATCCCTCGCTCGGTCAGATAACGCGCAAGTTCCACCCGATCTAAACCACTATTAGGCCGAACCAATAGCATAAAACCAAACCACGAAGGCTCACTCCTCGAACCACTCGAGTCCCATCGATACTCCCCATCTCCGATCCGCTCGACCGCATGGGTCGGTAATCCAAACTCAAAAACCTCTTGCAATTCATCCAACCCGCTCCTTAAATACTCCCAATTACTTCGTCGCGCTTGGATGAACTCCGGTAAACGACTCAACTGCACTCTGCCAATCGCCGCCTGCCAATCGGTCGGCTTCATGTTGTAACCCAAATGCGAGTAGACGTACTTGTGATCGTACCCATCAGGTAGCCCATCGAACGACCAACCAAACCGCTTGCCACAGGTTCCTGAAACTCCCGTAGCACACCAACAGTCACGGCCCCAATCACGAAGACTCTCCACGATCCGCATCAACCGCACATCCTGACGCACACTCACTAACCCTCCCTCCCCCATCGTGATGTGATGAGCTGGATAGAAACTCTGCGTCGAGAGATCCCCCCAACTACCCGTCAACCGCATTTCACCATCCCCTTCACCCCCACCCCCTAAACAATAGCGACTCCCCAACGCATCGCAGTTGTCTTCAATCAACACCAATCCCCGCTCGCGACAAAAATCCAAAACACCTCCGATGTCAAAAGGATTCCCCATCCCGTGCGCCAAGATCACTCCCCGCGTCTTACCCTCGCGATAAGCCTCCTGAAGACTCTCTAACCGCACATTGCATGTGACAGGATCCACATCCACAAAAACTACCGTCCCGCCATGCTGGAGAATTGGAGCAGCGGTCGTCGGGAACCCCGCCGCACATGTAATGATCTCCCCCCCACCAACTAGTCTCAGCCCTTCAGGCAAACTCGAACTCGTCAACGCCCCAACCGCCAAAAAATTCGCACTCGACCCCGAATTAACCAATCGTGAAAAACGGACCCCAAGGTAACTGGCGATCTCGCGCTCAAACCCCTCACCCTGCTCCCCTAACGTCAACCAAAAATCCAAACTGCTTCTCACCGCAGCATTCAATTCTTCATGGCCAAAAACACGCCCCGCATAAGGAATCTCAGCATCCTTTCCCCCTCCACGAATCTCCCCGGTCCCACCCAGGCCATCGCCATGAACCTGCGAATAGTACTCTCGGACCAACTCCTCAATACTCGACAATATCTCTCGCTTACTTCGTCCCATTACGATGCCCACCTGATACCCATGCCAACAGCATCCCGCTCATACCGCGACAACTGCTCCTCACTCCATGCTCGCATGTCCCCTCCACGCATCGACTCACGGTACCATCCCACCGTCTCTTCTACCGCTCGCTCCAACCCCCAAACTCCTCGCCAACCCAAAACCTGCTCCACTTTGCTTACATCCAATCGCAAACTTCTCGCCTCTCGATACGACTCTCGCATCGGATACTCCACTCGCACCACCACCCCCTTGCGGATCTCTTCGATCAACTCCATCACCGTCCGCTCACTGCCTTCACCAGGCCCGAAATTAAATGCTCCTGCATCCACCTCCCCACGATCCATGCATGCACCGAGCCACAAATAGCCACTCAATGGCTCAAACACATGCTGCCAAGGTCTAACATTCCCCGGACAACGCACCACCACCCCCGCCCCAGTACGCACTCCTCGCATCACATCCGGAACCAAACGCTCCTGCCCCCAATCCCCTCCACCTATCACATTCCCCGCACGCCCTGTGCTTACACGTACCTTGCTCTCCGCACCCGTAAAAAACGACTCTCGGTACGACTCGACAACCAACTCAGCACAAGCCTTCGAAGCGCTGTAAGGATCACTCCCACCTAATCGATCCCCCTCCCGAAACACCTGCCCGCTTCCATCGTTGCGATAACACTTATCCGATGTAATGATCACCAAGCTACTGCGACCGGCCCAAAGCCTTATCCCCTCTAAAACTTCCACCGTTCCTTGTACATTTGTACGAAATGTCTGCGATGCTTGACGATACGATTCCCCTACCAAGGCTTGTGCCCCCAAGTGAAACACAAAGTCAGGCTCCTCGGATTCTATCACCCCACCAATCCACCCCTCTTTTGAAACATCCCCCACATACGATGCATGCAGCGAATCACGCACCCCCAAGCTATCCAATAAACCATCACGACCGTCCTCGAGAGACACCCCGGCAACCTTTGCCCCAAGACGCACTAACCAATAAGCTAACCACGCACCCTTGAACCCCGTGTGCCCTGTGACTATCACCTTGCGATCCCGAAAAGCTGCTCCAAACAATTCTACCCCTCCCACAATTTCCACGCCGCTTGACCAGCATCCCAAACTCGCTCTAACTCGATTTTGTCCCGCAACGTATCCATCGGCTGCCAATACCCCAAATGCTTATACCCCACCAACTGACCAGCCGCTGACAAAGCGGGCAACACGTCACTCTCCCACGAAACGCTCTCCCCACCTCCAATCCATTGCAAAGCTTCCCTTTGCACCACAAAAAACCCTCCGTTAATCCACCCCCCATCCCCAGTCACCTTCTCTTGGAATCGCTCTACCCCATCCCCAGAGAAACTTAGCAAACCATATCGGCCCGGTGGCTGCACAGCTGTCAACGTAACCAGCTTCCCCCGCTCCGCGTGAAACCCCAACAATCCTTGAATCGACACATCCCCTATGCAATCGCCATAAGCGAAACAAAAACAATCCGATTTCAAATAAGACTCTACCCGCTTAAGTCGACTACCGGTCTGCGTCAATTCTCCAGTGTCAACCACCGTAACCTTCCACGATTCACCACTCCGACGATGCACCTGCATCGAATTCCCCCCCAAATCAAAAGTCACATCCGAATTGTGCAAAAAGTAATTCGCAAAATACTCCTTGATCATGTAACCCTTATATCCGGCACAAACCACAAAATCATTCACCCCATAATGCGAGTACAACTTCATGATGTGCCAAAGCATCGGCTTGCCACCCACCTCCACCATCGGCTTCGGACGCAGAAGTGTCTCCTCAGCTAAACGCGTCCCCCGCCCACCCGCCAATATAACTGCCTGCATTCCATCCCCTCCCTTCTAGCCAACGCCCCTACAAATCACGTCGCTCGGACACTCACCCCAAACTCTACGACATCGATTCAACCGGTAAAGCCAAAAGACTCGCTTTCCACCTGAGTCTTATGAAACCTTAACGATCGATCACCCTAAATCCAGCAAACACAAAACTTCAACCCCTGTAAAACAAAAAACCCTCGCTCATCGCGAGGGTTTTTAAGATTTCAGTCGCCTTGAAGAAAAAACTATTTCTTGCGGCGGAATTTCGAAGCTGCACCTGCAAGCCCCAACAAACCAAAGACGGCCATCGTCCCTGGTTCTGGAACCGGTGCGCCGGTGTTGAATTGATCAAGCTTGAAAATCAAGTTCGCACCAGTCAAACCTTGATTCCACAAACGACTTCCACTCTCGTGCTCAACGAGCAAGTAGTACTGGATGTTGCTAGCCAATTTGTAAACACCCGCTTGTGCAAGAACAGGTCGTGTCAAGTTTGCACTTTGGTAAATTCCATAAGTCCGTGACCCGTGGCCTGGATCGGTCGCATTGATCGCAGCCAAGTTGTCTTGGTTGACGGACGCGTTGTAAATGTAATCGTACGTAGCATCCACCTTGTAGCGGAAAGCCACCACAAACGCATTGCGAGTGCTCGACGCTCCCGTAGGATTCAACATCGCGGAGTATGTCGTCAAATTCAAGTAACGACTATCACCAGCTTGGAATGTCGACGAATCTGTACGCACTTGGGCGTTCGGGACTGTTTGACTGTTAATTGTGCCGTCAAACGCCGTTTCGTAGTTGATGGCGTATGCACCAACTCCGTTGGTTGCAAAGCTACCGTAACCCAAACGAGTCGATGTCAAACTGTTGTACATACTTCCGGGGAGCGTTCCCGATGGGCGAGTCACTGTACCGCTCGAATCTTGAGCACCAGACATGGTTGCAATAAACGTCCCGGCCGATGCAACACTACCAAACACCGTGGCTAACGCCACAAAACAACAAATAAACCTCATGTTTATCACCTTTCCTCCCAGGTTGAGTTGGTCCCGGACGGACGACCCGGGTAACCATGAACCGACTCAATACTTGAAACAACAGTCGACCATAACAAAGCTGATCTTTAGCGACAAGACGGTTTGAAGCGTTAAAATGGAGAAATTACAAAACAATTCGCCAAATACTAGCAAACCCACTTGACATACATCCAGTTTTCATTTTCGAATTGCGTCACTAAGAATGCTGAATAACCATCCTAAATCCTCATAGACCACCGGTGGTAAAATTGGGACGACATCCCCCAGCGGTCTGAGCCATACCCCCTCACGCAATGCGTTTCTACATACCCGACTACTTTCCGTTCCTATCCCACCATCCGACTCCCTGCGATTCATCTCCACTGCTCCCATCATCCCTAAACTGCGCACATCGCGCACTCCGCTGCAACCCCGCAACTCTTCCATCCTCGACCCAAACTCTTGCGCTCGCTCTGCAATGATCTCCAATCCCACACGCCCATGAAGTAAATCCAACACTGCATTTCCTGCCGCTGCCGCCAACGGATTCCCCCCATAAGTATGACCGTGTAGGAAAGCCTTCCCCTCGTCTCTTCTCCCCAAAAAGGCCTCCCACACACATCGCGTCGTCAACGTCGCACTCATGGCTAAATAACCACCCGTAAGCCCCTTGCCCAAGCAGACAAAATCCGGGCTTAGCCGCTCCCCGGCGACTTCCTCGTGTTCAAACGCAAACATCTTCCCCGTCCGACCCATCCCCACCGCTATCTCATCGAGAATCAATAACTCCCCTCGTTCCCTACAGAGTCGATGCAACCCACGCAAAAACCCACGCGGTTGCATGACGAAACCAGCCGCCCCCTGAATACAACTCTCAGCCACCACCGCCACAATCTCCCCCGCATGCGCATCGAGCAACTTGGCATACTCTCCCAAGTAATACTCGCAGACCTCCGACTCACTCATCGCATCAGGCCGCCGCGAACGATCAGGACAAGGCCCGCGAACCACCTCAAACAGCAATGGCTCAAACATCTGCTGAAAACGCGAAATCCCCCCAAGACTCACCGTCCCGAGCGTGTCGCCATGATACGCATCCCCCAATGTCAAAAATTTCGTTCGCCGACCATGCGCACCGGGGATCTGCCTCCAGTACTGATAAGCCATCTTCATCGCGACCTCTACCGCCGATGCTCCATCGCCCGCAAAGAAGACATGCTCAAGCCCTCTGCCCGCTACTTCGACTAGACGCTCCGCCAAACGAATCGTTGTCGGATGACTCATCCCCAGATTCGTCACGTGCGCAACCTTGCTCAACTGCTCATGGATCGCTCGATCAATCTCAGGGACACGATGCCCAAACATGTTGCACCACAACGAACTCGCAGCATCAAGGTACCTCTTCCCCTCAATGTCGGTTAACCAACACCCCTGGGCCTCCTCGATGATCAACCCATCGTACTCAGCCATTTGCGAGAACGCATGCCAGACCACCGTTCGATCCAACCATCGCAGTCGCTCAATTTGATCCATCGATAACCAACCCTTCGCGTTCTACACTCTCAACCACCGATACCCAACTTCCATCCACGCCCCTTGTTCTCAATCGCTGCCCATCCTTGACGTCCTGTGCACTGTTTACAAGCGCGTGGCTCTGGGCATCGGTAGTCAACGTGTAACCTCGCGCCAAAGTTCGCAATGGACTGACTCCCTCGAGCCTCTGCGCAGCTTTCTCGAACCCATGCACACGCAATTCGAATTGCCTGGAAAAAGTTTCACGCAAGCGATATTCGACCTCATCGAGCCTCTGAACTTTTCCATCCAACATTCCATCTGCCTGAACAAATACAGGACGACTCTCCAATCCTTGCAACCTCCCCTCAAGCTCTCGTACTCGGTTCCCCACCCACCGCATCATCCGCAAACGCAACTCCTCAAGCGATACTCGCAACTCGTCAGCACTCGGCACCAATCGCTCCGCTGCTTCCGATGGCGTTAGCGCACGCACATCCGCAGCCAGATCACATAACGTCACATCGATCTCATGCCCCACCGCGGAAACCACAGGTATTCGACTCGCAACCACCGCCCGAACTACAACCTCTTCGTTAAAAGCCCACAAGTCCTCGATCGATCCACCTCCGCGTCCGACCACCAATGCGTCAAGCGATGGACGTATTCGATTGGCTAACTCAATCCCTAACGCCACCTCCTGTGCCGCCCCCGCACCCTGCACCCGTGCAGGAATTACCAACACGTCCGTCTGAGGCCAACGCCTTCTGAGCACTTCAAGAAAATCATGAATCGCCGCCCCTTGCGGACTCGTGACAAATCCAATCCTGCGAGGATAACTAGGCAAATCTCGCTTCCTCTCGACTCGAAATAACCCCTCAGCTTCCAACCGCATATACAACTTGCGAAATGCTACTTGCAACGGCCCAAGCCCCTGTGGCTCTAGCTTCTGCAACACCAACTGATAACTACCCCTCGGCCCATACACATCCAACTTTCCCATACCCAAGACTTGCATTCCCTCACGCAACTCAAATTTGCACTTCTCCCAAGTCGACCTCCACAAAACAGCACTAATCTGACTGTTCGCATCCTTGATCGTTAAATAAACATGCCCCGCCCCAGATATCACGACGCTGCTGACTTCACCAACAATCCAAAAACGTGGAATGCCTTGCTCCAGCGTCCGTTTGATCCAAGCCGTCAACTCCGTGACGCTCAGCGGACTCTCCTCCGTCTCCCCCGGCTTCTCCTTTCGCTCCCGCGCACCCTTGAAAAACTCCTCAGCTTCATCCCCCCAAAGAAAACCAGTCATCCCTCTCCTCCCCTATTCTTGCACCGCTTTGACTTCACCCAAACCAAAACTGCCTCGCAACTCCTCGTCTCGCATCTGAGAGATCGAAGGGGGCGCAACTCGCAACATCACCAACCCCTCTCCTCCAGGCACCTCTACCGCGCGAAACAACGACCTGCCATCCTCACCACGCGGTACCAACCCTCGCATCGCTACCATCATGTCTGCAACGCCACCAACTGGCCGCACAACAACCAACCTAACCATCCCTCGCCTGCGTTGCTCGCTCGTCAACACCCACGTCTTTCGCCCCAGTGGTACAAGTACCAACGAATAATCATCCATAATCCTCTGCGCAATCTCCAAAAAGGACCTCCCACGCAATAAAGTCAGCCCCATGCGATTCGGATGCAATCCATGAGACCAAACCGCCGGCCAGTCCATCAATAAATCAACCCCAACACCCTTCGCCACCCGCTGCAAAATCTCTACAACCGGCCTCTCCTCAAGCAACATCGCATCCATCGGCATGCGATTCTGAACCAACTCATAAGCTGAATACCAAGCACTCGGATCATTGAAATCAAACTTGCTCTCGGTCGACAATTCTTTCAATCCAGCATCGCTGTGCATCCGACGCACCGAATCCAACGCCGCTAAAACCTGCACCTGCTCAACCGCACTGACATCCTGACCCCACTGCAACTTCCCCGACTCATAACGACACTGGCTCACCCCTAACATGTCCAAAACCATTCGCACAATCTCTACATCCTTACCCTCGGGCAGCCCAACCGCTAAAGCACCCCTCGAAGTGGTACCGTCCGCAGCGAGAC
>CAIJIZ010000339.1 GCA_903820735.1 uncultured Pirellula sp. | reverse complement strand
GTTGTCCGCTTTGACGATACCAAGCAACACATAGGTCGGAATGCTCACCAACTCCAGTCCCAAGAACAATGACACGAGATCGTTCGAAGCCCCGACAATGGGAATCGCAGCGAGGATAATCAACAACGCCCCGTAGTATTCAGCCAACCGCCCTTTAGGCGCCGTCGACCACGACATCAAAATCAAAATCAATCCACCGAGAAACGAAAGCCGCTCCGATGCTAACGCAGTACCATCAAAGCGAAACAGCCCGAAATCATCTGGGGCTATTTGTGGTACCCCCCGCCAAAAACTGCAGAGCATCGCGAGCATCAAGCAGATTAACGAGGCCGCCGCGAACGACGATCTCTGCGAATGAACGTCATGCCGTTCTTCACTGCGACCAAATACCGATGCACTCATCACCAGCGAACCACCCAGCAATAACACGATCTCGGGGGTCAAGTGGCCGGCAGCAGCCTTTATGCTTTGTATGGCATCCACAGTATTCTCTCGCTCTCTTCTTACTCTCTCGCTAACCTAACTCTGAATCATCCATAGTCGAAAGACCACGGACATGCCAAAAAACTACGGAGCAGTCAAAAAACTACGGAGCAGCGGTACTCACTGCCAACTCATCCATCTTCGGATGAGCTTGCTTGGAAACCGGTTCGACCCACGTCGCTAGACGATCAGTATCTGGCTGAAACAACTTCATCGTCCTCATCGGAAACAATCCGATATAGAGGCACAAGACCCCTACAGCAACAAGTGGCATCCACTCTAGCTGCGATAAATCCTTCGATCCAAGTGGATACTGGTGCAAGTCAACCACTTGGCCGTTGCTACCGAATAACAAACGCTGAACAATCTTTAATCCATACCAGGCGCCGAGTACCGTTCCGAGTACCGCAATCGCCACCAGCGTGCCACACACTCTCATCATGCCAGACATCGTCAGCAATTCACCAACGAATCCGTTGAGACCTGGCAACCCCGCTCCCGCAAGTGTAAAGAACACTAAAAGGACGGCTAGCTTGGGATACTGTGCAGCCATTCCGCGATCCTCTACAGCCAACGAGATCGTCCCCCGTCTTGCTTCCAACATCGCGAGGATCCAAAACATCGCTGCGGTAATCAAACCGTGGTTGAACATTTGCAAAGCCGCACCACCTAACCCCTCTTTGGTCAAACTCATCAATCCCAAGGTGATGAACCCGACGTGTGAGAGAGAGCTGTAAGCCAACACATGTCGCAAGTTATCCTTGCTCAATGCAATCAGCGCCCCGTAGACAATCGCAATAGCCCCGAGCGATCCAATCACGATCTGGGCTTCATGCGAAAGTGCAGCCGGAGTCAAAGGAATGACAATTCTCAGAATCCCATACAAACCGAGCTTCGCAACAACAGATGCAATCAGCGACGTTGTGTTCGGATGGGCTGCCGCATAGGTCATCGGCAACCAGGTGTGCAAAGGCAACACCGCAAGCTTGATACCAAAGCCAAGCAACAGCAACCAAACCGTCCATGAGTCATGGGAAGTCACTGCCGTCGAGGACTTCATAGCTGTGGAGGCGATCACCGATAGATCGGGTAATGACACCGTCGAGGAGTGGCCATAGCCAACCGGAGAGACTGCCAAGGAAATCAATCCAATAACCATCGGAATACTACCCGCCAACGTAAACAGCAAGAATCGTCGAGCAGCCGCTGCTGGCGCTGGTCCATTCCCCCAACCTTGAATCAACAAGATCAACGGGATCAAAACCGCTTCAAAAAACAAGTAAAACGACAACAAGTCCATAGCGAGAAACACACCCATCAGCATCGCTATCGAAGCGAGCATCAAAGCGATGTAGTTCGACGTACGCTCGCGGATTTGATAGCTTGCCAACAAGACCGTGAAGAAGCCAACGACTCCGGTCAGCAAAACCATGAGGGCAGAAATCCCATCGGCGCCAAACATCAGCCGCCACTCGATGGCTTGCCCGCCAACCGATACAGGCAATGCGATCCGCAGTGCCTCCGGTGCGAATTCCAATCTCGGGGCAATCGAACCTGCCCCATTATCAATCAGCGGTGATTGATGGACTTGCACCACCAACCCAATGCTCAGCAAGAGGGTTAGCAACGCGGCAAACACCCCGAAGGGAACCATTGCCTTGGCACGAACTCCCGAGCTGAATATCACAAGTGATGCAGCAAGAGGAACCAAGACGAGAAGTGGGATCAAGATATTCATGGTTACCAATTCGCTCTCGTAACAATCCAAATCGCTACCGCAGCAATACCAACCGCAGTAAGGAAACTGTAAGACGGGATCCGCCCGGTCTGCACCCTTTGCCCAGCCAATCCTAATACTCTTGGCAATCCAGCGACAGCTTCGGTGATCGCACCTACCACTTGAGTGTCAAACCACTCCAGCAAGCGACTCACCCATAGCATCGGTTCGACGATCAGACGGGTGTAAAGCCAATCGATGTAAAGTCGATTCTTCCCGAAGTCTGCGATAGCTTTGAGCAGACCGTCCGTCGATGGGCTTCGTCGAGATAAACCGTATCCCGCAACCACTCCGGCAATCGCGATCAACGAAGAGGTTACCAACAACCACATCGGTTCGTGATGCTCATGATGATGCAACAACGGAGTCTTCGAAACATAATCATTGATTCGTCCGGTCGGTCCAAGCAATCCACCGACCACCACCGCACCGACAGCTAACACCGCCATCGGTACCAACATCACCGCACTTGCCTCATGCGCATGATGCCCTGCCGCCGCTGGAATCTTTTCGACTCCATGGAACGTTTTAAAGTATGCCTTCGATGTGTAAGTAGCCGTCAACAAGGCGGTAACGAAACCGACCCCAAGAAGCATGGTGAAGTGACTGCCGACCATCGTGTCAGTGCTCGCCTCGGCAATCACACCCAACACGCCGTCCTTGCTGAAAAATCCGGAAAGCAACGGTACGCCAGCCAAAGCGGCCGCGCCGATCGCAAACAAGATGTTCGTCTTGGGCAAGACCCGCTTGAGCCCAGAGAACTCACGCATGTCGATAACATCACCCATCGCGTGCATCACATTTCCAGCAGATAGGAACAACAAAGCCTTGAAGAACGCATGCGTGACCAAGTGAAACATTGCCGCGACAACAGCGACCGTCATCAAATCCTTCACCGCACCGGTTCCTAGGGCCATGAAGAGATAACCGAGTTGACTTACCGTTGAATAAGCAAGTACTCGCTTCAAATCGTCTTGATAGAGCGCCATGATTGCCGCGATCAAGGATGTGATTCCACCCAGCCAAGCAACTGTGATCAGCACCGAGGGTGTCAGTGTCGTAAGTGGAGCTAGGCGGGCCATGAGGTAAACCCCAGCGGTCACCATCGTTGCCGCGTGAATCAATGCAGATACCGGCGTTGGGCCTTCCATCGCATCGGGCAACCACACATGGAATGGAAACTGGGCTGATTTACCAATCGCACCGATCATCAATAGAAAACCGACCAATGTAAGTAGTTCGCCGTGCTTTGAAGCGATCACAGGCACCGCGTCGAAGATCGTTTGAAAATCCAATCGAGCGAACCAATCCTTACCTGCACCGACATCTGTGAATCCGATGGCATAACTCAAAAGCATAATGCCAAACAAGAACGCGGTATCCGCTATTCTGTTTACCAAGAAAGCCTTGGTCGCGGCCCTCGCCGCGGACGGCTTGCGAAACCAAAAACCAATCAACAGATAACTGCACGTTCCCACACCTTCCCAAAACGCATACATCATCAGCAGGTTGTGAGAAAGCACCAGCATCGTCATCGAAAAGACGAACCCGCAGAACACTGCAAAGTACCTTGCGTACCCCGGATCGCCATGCATGTAGCCCTTCGAATAAATCGCAATCATTGCCGAGATCGACGTTACCACCGATAGCAATGTCAAGCAAAGCGTATCGATTCGCAACGTCAGGTTCAGGTTCACACTACCTATTTCCAAATAGCGATACCCTTGAGCGAGTGCAAAGCCTGTTTCGCTGGACTCAGCATTCCATTGAAACAACATTGCTACGGCAGCGACTGCTGAAATCAAGAGAGCTGCGATCGCTGGAACATGGGCGATTCGCGTATCCCCGCGAAACGACAAAACCGCACAAACCAAACATCCGATGAGCGGAGCGATTGGAACTAACCAAGCAAACAATTCAAAATTTGACACGTTATTTCACCTCCGCAGTACCGGCACTCGCCCCGGACATTTTCTCAGACGAAATCCCTGCACTTGTTTGCAACCCTCCGGATATCGGACGGTTCAAAGGATCAAGACCCGCAGGGGTAAGAGGCGGATAGTGCTCCTCTTGCTCCAATCCCTCGTAATCCTCATCGAGCGACTTGGGCATAATCGTTTCGCTAAGTTCGTCCCAAGCTTGTACATCCAAGGTTGGCTTGCGTCGGAACAGCGACACGACCATCGCCAACGCAATAGCGGCTTCGCAAGCTGCGATCGTTAAAACCATCACGGCAAATATCTGCCCTTGGTAGTTGTGATGGACTTTTGAAAACACGATCAAATTCAAACTCACTCCAGAGAGCATCGTCTCCAGCGAGAGAAACATCAGGATCAAAGATCGTCGGGTTAGAAAACCGATCAATCCAATGGCAAACATTATCCCACCGAGCAACAGTAAATTCTGAACTTCGGAATAGTTCATGTTGCATCCCTTTCCGTTCTCTGTGCCAAAACAATCGCTCCGATTGTGGCAACCAACAACACGGTACCTGCCAGTTCAATCGCAAGCAGGTAATCAGTAAACATCGAACGCCCTAGTCCAGAAGTTTTCGATGGAACAAAAGCAGCATACTCTTCTGCCGAAGTAGCGGTGCTAGGCATCGGTGGCATCTGCTTTCCAGGAGCTTCTCCTGGAACGGCCAAGCTGTAGGGACGCGTTAAATCCAGTTTGATCGGCAGTATTTCGCCAGGGGAAGTGACGCTCCAAGCGATCGCGAACATCAATGCCGTAGCAACCACGGTCGCCACAATCGGATGGGATAATTCGACGTCGTAAGTCCTAAGTTTTGACTTCTGAGCAAACATCAGCACGAACAAGAAAATGATGATGGTCGCACCAGCGTAAACGATCATCGTTGCAGCTGCAATGAAATACGCAGATTGCATGAACAGCACACCGCACGTCGAGAGTACCGCCGTCGCGAACCCTAAAGCCGCATGGACCGGCTCTCTCGCGGTGATAAACGCTAATCCACCAGCGACAGCCAGCAGACTAAAGCACATCCGCACCACAGCGTCGAGTTGGCCCGGCACCAAACTTACTGCCAATGCTGCGGCAAGTGCGAAGACTCCCATGCCAGCGGCTGCAATCATCTTCGACTTCAAAACACCATGCTGCAACAACAAATAAGACACTGCACCAAGCAATATCACCAGCAACATTAATTGCGACATAGTTCCCGGAATCTGCTCGCCGGTAACCAGCGGTAGTCGATTCGGATCAATGGTAAAGGGATTCACATTTGGCCTCTTGGATTCATTCTAAGCTCGTGTCCTAACCTCGCCGCCCACGTCCCGGAGGAGGTGGCGCATCCTTCGCTTTTTGCGAAGCTTCGGATGCTGGACCAAGTATCCCTCGATTCGTGCGAACCGGATCGTTTCCTGAATCCACCGTCTGATCAAACACCGACAAGAGTTTCTCTTTGTCGAAAATCATTTCTTCGCGTGTCATCCCCGTCAGGTCATACACACTGGTCAATTCGATCGCATCGACCGGACAAGCTTCCTCACACATTCCACAATAGATGCAACGCAGTTCATCAATGGTGAAAGTCGCTGGATACTTGTCGCGGTCTTTCCAGTGCGGATCGTCCTTGGGCGCCGGTGCGGCGATGATCTCGATGCAGTTCGCCGGGCATGCCGTCTGGCACATATAGCAAGCCACACATTTGACTCGCCCTTCCTCGTCCCGATTCAACCGATGCACCCCGCGGTAGTTTGGCGGGATCTCCGGCTCGACTTCGGGATACTGACGCGTCATTGGCTTGCCTGAAACCGCATGCCGCATCGCTGTCGTTAACCCCGAAACAATCGCTGGTAAGTACAGCGCATCGAGAACACTTAACTTGGGCTCTTCACCCCACTTTACCGACTTCTTTTTCTTGGTCTCACTCATAAGACACCGCTTGCTTTCGCGCCAAACCCGCTCGCAGAGAACTCTCTGTGGAAACCGTTTGATTGAACTTTGCAGCGCTATAATAAGCCGCCGCAACCGGCAACGCTGCCGTGATCAACAACAAATGCTTGGGCAACCCCAACGTCAACACTACCGCCACGCCAACCAAATTTGCCAACGCTAGCGGTATCAAACCCTTCCAAGCCAATCCCATCAACTGGTCAAATCGAAATCTAGGCAAAGCCCATCGCAGTAACATGATCAAACCCACTACCAGCGATACCTTGATCAACAGCACGAGCAGGCCAAGCAACAAAACGACTAAAGATGCACCGGAAGGGCCGGGCAATCCTGGGAAATGCCACCCACCAAAAAAGAGCAATACCGTCAAGAAAGAGACGGTGACTATGTGGGTATACTCTGCCAAGAAGAACAATACGAATTTAATACCGCTGTACTCCGTGTGGAAACCCCCAACAAGCTCTTGCTCGCATTCCGGAAGGTCAAACGGCAGACGATTCGTCTCCGCCAATGCACTGGTGAAAAAGACCAATAAAGCTAGCGGTTGCCAGAACACATTCCAATCAAGCAAACTAGCAGACTGCACCGCGACGATCTTTTCGATGTTTAGCGAGCCTGTGATCGCGATTACTCCAAGGAGAGATAACCCCAACGGAATTTCATAACTGATGAACTGAGCACACGATCGAATCGCCCCGTATACGGAGTACTTGTTGTTCGACGCCCATCCTCCAACAATGATCCCGTAAGCAGACAGTGAACTAATCGCGACCATCATCAAAATACCGATATCAATCCCAGGGGCGACTATGAATCGGAACCCCTCTTTGTAATCGGTCGCAACCGGCCCGAAGGGCATCACAACTAAAGCGAACATCGCGGTCATCAAACTAAACGTCGGCGCAATGAAATACAAAACCGTGTACACGTGATCCGGGATGATCTGCTCCTTCAAGAAGATCTTGATCCCGTCAGCCACAGCTTGAAACAAACCAAAAGGCCCGACGCGGTTCGGCCCAACGCGGTCTTGAACGTACGCCGCAATCTTGCGTTCAATGAACGTCATGTAAAGCCCGAGGAACGGCACGACCGCTAAAATAATCGCGATCGCCGCTAATATGGGCCACAAAGTGGGCCAAGCATCTGTAAGTAACTGAATCATCAACGTTTTCCTTGAGTTCCAAAGCTCCTAGAGTCTCAATCCGAAGTTCTTAACGTCCCGCTGCGAGAGCGAACTTCGTCAGTCGAACCCCATGCTCTCCGAGATCTCCGATTCCTATCGCAGATAACTCGCCAACCTTTGCCCCAATTTCCTTTCGAAGCGACATGGCGTTGAACAGTCCAGTTCGACCTGCCAACTCCATCAATATGCGACCATCGGCACGCGCTTCCTCCGGTGGACGAATCGCTGCATGCGCTGCCTGGGCCAGCCCCGCATGATTGACATACGTTCCATCCCTCTCAGCAAACGATCCCGATGCCAATACAATATCGGCCCTCTCGCTCAACGGCGAAGGGAACATGTCTTGAACGATCAACAGTGACGGTGTCCCAATCGCTCGGTCAACGGCTTCGGTAACCCATCCTGAACCATAACCACCGACGACGTACCAAGCACTTGCAGCCGACGCCGGCATCGATTCCACTCGTACTACCGAACCTTCGAAATGCTTGAGAACCGCTTCGACTCCAAGCCGATTCGGGCACTTCTCTGCACGAATCGTAAACTTCACCTTACCCGCCGCCGGGGACTCTCCCTTCGGCCCCTTCGGATACAGATCGTCTTGACCAACTACTGGGACTGGACCGAGAACCAATCTCGTTCTCGCATCGAAACCCTTGATGGTAGAAGCCAATAAATAAGCTTCCTCAACTGTCATGAAGGGGGAGAATACGGCAACAAACCCGGATGGATCATTATGAATCGCGTTCTGAATTCGTTTGCGAGTTTCCGACATGACCGATGGCCAAGCATCACCGAAGGATAAATCATCGGGAATCCCCTCTTTCGCTCCCTTGGCACTTACCTTCTCCGGACCTTTGAGCACCTTCGGATACTTGAGCCGCCGCTCATCGTGTATGTACTTGAACCCAAACCGCCCATCATCACACATAAAGTGCCCCTGGGCTTCGGGATTCTCACGAGGTCTTACGCGATAAACCTTGTTTTCATTCTGATCGACGTGAATGCTGCACCCGGTAGAGCAACCCGTACAAACGCTCTCCCCGTGCTTGAGCCACCAAACACGCTTCTTGTACAAAAAGTCCTTGCTGCACAACGCACCTACAGGACATAGATCCACGACATTCCCTGCCAGCTTGTTATTGCACGGCTCATCAGGAAACACATCGATCTCTTCATGGGAACCGCGAGAGACAACTTGCAACTCCGCGGTCCCACTGATCTCGCGCGTAAACCGAACGCATCGCGTGCACATCACGCAACGGTCGGTAAATAACGCTATCTGATCCCCAATGTGGTACTTGTCCATCCGCTGCAGCTTCGGTTCGTCCAACCGACTCTGAGCCTTGCCGTACTTGTAGGTATAGTCCTGCAAATAACACTCACCTGCTTGATCGCAAATCGAACAATCCAACGGATGGTTGAGCAACAGCAGTTCAAGTGTCATCTGCTGGGATGTTTTTACCTTCGCCGAATCGGTACGGATCACCGTCCCTTCTTTGATCGGTGTTTGACACCCCGGCACCAGCTTCGGCCCCATAGCCACAGTCCCGTCCGGCTTCGTCTCTCCGACTTCCACCAAACACATCCGGCAAGAAGCAACGACTGATAAACACTCATGCCAGCAATAATGAGGAATCTCTACGCCAGCCTTTCGGGCTGCCAAGATGCAGTTATCCTTGGAATCCGCGTCGATCTCAATGTCGTTGACTTTTACCTTGACCACGGGTGTCACTTCCGAAAAAAGGTGAATGTTAATCCAGCAATGGGGAGTGGAAATTAGTGCGAATGTGCCAACGCTGCGCTTTCGCTGCGTCGACCACTCTTGATGTATTCTTCGAACTCACTTCGATACTTGTTAATCGCTGTCTTGATCGGCCAAGCTGCACCGTCTGCCAACCCGCAAATCGTCGTGCCAGGCATGACTCCAATCGAATTGGATATCTCCATGAGCAAGTCGATATCACTCAACTTGCCCTTCCCCTGACGAATCCGTTCAAGGATCTTCGTGGACCAAGCGGTCCCTTCGCGGCAAGGAGTACACTGACCACACGACTCGTGCGCATAGAACCGGCATGAGTTATACAAAACGTCTACCATGCTCGTATGATCGTCGATGACCACTACGGCCGCTGTTCCGAGCCCAAGACAACCTACACGACCAGGCCCATTGAAATCCAATGGAGTATCTAACTCGGCATTGGTCATGAACCCCATACTCAAACCGCCAGGGATAACCGCCTTCGCAGTCCTACCCTTCCAAACTCCACCAGCGTGCTTGTCGATCAACTCGCGGGCTGTTACACCCATCGGCAACTCGACTAACCCTGGCTTGTTCACATGCCCGCTAATGCAATACAGTTTCGGGCCATACGACCCTGCATCCCGAGGGTTGTTCGGATCCTTAGGGATCCCCATCGACTGAAACCACTCCGGCCCATGCTTGAGAATATGCGGAATGCACGCCATGGTCTCCACGTTGTTGACAACCGTAGGACGACGAAACGCTCCTTCAATCGCAGGAAACGGTGGCTTGATACGTGGCCATGCACGCTTGCCTTCAAGACTTTCGATCAGCCCGGTCTCTTCGCCGCAGATGTAAGCACATGCGCCGCGGTGTAGGTAGATATCCAAATCGTATCCGGAACCGAGAATATTCTTACCCAGCAAATTGTTGGCGTACATCTCGTCGATGGCCTGCTTCAAGGCACGGTAGCACTTGCCGTACTCGTACCGAAGATAGAAGTAAGCAGTCGTCGTTCGGGTCGCAAAACTGCTGATTACAATCCCTTCGAGAACTTGATGCGGATCCTCTTCGATCAACACTCTGTTGTTGAACGTCCCGGGCTCACTCTCGTCCCCATTGACGCAAAGATAAACAGGCCCCGTGATATCCTTGGGAAGAAACGTCCACTTCAGGCCGGTGGGGAAACCCGCCCCACCACGCCCTCGAAGCCCGGAATTCTTGACCACGTCAATGACTTCCGTGTTGGTCATCTTCAGCGCTTTGGCCAACGCTTCGTAACCACCGTCTGCACGGTAGCTCGCAAGGGATTGACTGTCTGGCTTTCCGACACGCCCAAGCAAAACAGGTTTGAATTCGGTTTGACTCACTGTATTCCTCGTCGCAGGCTAACTGTTTACGCAGTTCGTTCTTGGGAATTATTTCTTAAGGGGCTCATTGGCCAATCGCTCCACATCCTCTAATGAGCAACGCAGATGCAATTCGTCTTCCAACAGAATGCACGGCGCACCATCGCAGGCACCCAAGCACTCCGCAAGCTCGATGGTCAACTTACCATCCGGCGTCGTCTCCCCTGGAGCAATCCCGTACTTCTCACACAACGCGGCAAGCAACTCCTCGCCTCCCCGCAACATGCAAGAAATCGATCGGCAAACCCAAATCCGTTTTTGACCAAGCGGATTGTCTTCGGTTCTAAAGAAACCGTAGAAGGTCGCCGTATCGAGAATCTGCGCCGGAGAGAGTTCGAGTATCTCGGCAATCTCCCTCATCGCTTTGTTGCTCACGCAACCCTTCTCCTGCTGCACCACGTGCAATGCAGGAAGCGTCACAGCTTGCTTGTTCGGATACCGGGGTAAATGCTCGGCGATGACTTGCTTCGCGTTTTGACTCAATTCACTCATCGATCCAACTCCGCAGCGATGATGTTGATACTCCCGAGCACAGCAGCAACGTCGCTGAGCATGCAACCGCGAATCATGCGGCTGAACAAGGAGAAGTGTAGTAAGGATGGGGGACGAGTCCTCGCACGATAGGCGCGGAAGTCACCATCGGAGACGATGTAATAACCCAACTCTCCGTTGGGAGATTCCGTTGCTCCGTAATAAGATTCCTTCGGCGAAGGCATCTGACGATTCGGCATGATGTTTTCGAAGTGGTGAATCAACCCTTCAATACTTCGGTAAACCTCACGTTTATCCGGCAAACCTTCTTTGCCAGTCCCGGAAATGAACACAGGTCCCGATGGCAATCGATCCAATGCTTGTTCGATAATCTTTAAACTCTCAAGCATCTCCATCATTCGCACTTGGAATCGTGCGTAACAATCGCCACCTTCGGCACAGCAAACGTCGAAATCCAAATCATCGTAAGCTAAGTAAGGCTCATCGCGACGCAGGTCACGCTCAACGCCACTCGCACGCGCTACAGGACCCGTCGCACCACCGGCAATCGCATCGGCTTTCGACAATACCCCAACGCCGCGTGTCCGCTCAACAAAGATCCGATTCTTCATCACCAAGCCGGCAAAGTCCCGATAGGCCTTTGGGAAAGTCTTGCAGAATTCCCGAACCATCTGAACCCAGTCATCGGTCACGTCATAGAGCAACCCGCCGACCCGTGTATATCCGGTGTGAAATCGCTGACCACTTGCTCGTTCACAAATCTCATAGATCTTCTCGCGTTCATTGAACGCATACATAAACGCTGTTGCACCACCTAAATCCAACACACAGGTACCGGTGCACAACAAGTGATCATGAATCCGCATCAACTCTGCGAAGATCGTACGGATGTACTTGCATCGCGGTGTCAACTCGATCCCCAAAAGCCCTTCGACTGCATGATGCCATGCAATCTCATTGGCCATCGGTGAGATGTAGTTCATCCGGTCGACAATGGTGACATATTGGTTGTAGTCGAGAACCTCGGCGAGCTTCTCAAAACCACTATGCAAGAACCCGATGTCGGGTTCTGCATCGACTACCATCTCACCGTCGAGCTGCAACACAAGCCGAAGCGTCGTATGCGTCGCTGGGTGCTGCGGGCCGAAATTCAAGGTCCAAAGACCTTCTCGTTGATTTGAATCCGCTCCAGGCGAATCGATCAGTTCCAGTGGCATCTGACTTAGCTCTCCGCTCGGGTGATAATCGGGAAATTGTGACGCTCGCCTCGCCCCTTGACCGGATAGTCCTTCCGCATCGGAAACGACTCAAAGGCCTCCGGCAACAACAAACGCTTGAAGTTCGGGTGCCCCTCAAAGACTATCCCATACATGTCGTAAACTTCTCGCTCCAACCAGTCCGCCCCAAACCAAATCGGAACCGCCGAAGGTATCTTCAAATCCGGCTCGTTCAAGTGAGTCCGAACGGTAAGCCTTTGACCACTGGTTGTATTAAGCAACAAGTAAACGACTTCGAACCGATCCGTGGCACCTGGGTATTCCAACAAGTCCACTGCCGTCAGATCGCACAACTGATCCATTCCGGCATCTCGCAAAGCCGTCAATACAGCCACAATGGCCGAGGCAGGAACGTCTACCCGATGCTGATTGCGAAACTCCGACCACCGAAGATTTGCCGATGGCAAAGCCTTTTCAAGCACTTGTTTCCAATCGCTCTCCGCAGACTCTGTCATAGTTCTCCCCCCACACTAACGATCAGCATTGAATTCCCAACAAATCCCGAGCTTGACCAACAAACCCAGGAACCCGAACCCCAGAACTCCATCCTAGTGAATCGGATCATACTTGTGATCATCGAGTTTCAGACCATTCCGCTCGCGAATCCGCATCAACTCATCTTCATCAAATCTCTTCGGACCATCGGGCAAAATCCGCAATTGAAACTCTCTTGCGTTATATGTGCCAGTTTTCTTGATCTTGTCCTGCAAATCCATGATCGCACGGATCAGTTGCTCGGGGCGTGGCGGACAACCAGGAACGTAAACATCGACCGGAATAAATCGATCGATCCCTTGCACCACCGCGTATGTGTCAAACACACCACCAGAGCAAGCACACGCACCCATCGAGATGCACCACTTCGGCTCTGGCATCTGCATCCAAATCCGCTGCAGAACCGGAATCATCTTCATCACCACTCGGCCCGCAACGATCATCAAATCGCACTGCCGAGGAGTAAATCGCATCACCTCGCTTCCGAATCGCGACAAATCGTGTCGAGACGCAGCCGTACTCATCAACTCAATACCACAGCAAGCCGTCGCAAACGGCATAGGCCACAGGCTATTTGCCCGAGCCCACGACGCAGCCGCATCGAGCGTGGTCAAAAAAATGTTATCACCAAGCTGCTTGTTTATTTGCGTCGCCAATCGAATACTCCTTTGCGGTAAGCCACCCAATATGCCAGGGCAAGCGTAATGAGCAAAACCATCAGCACGGCCAACACTGCCGGTCGAAACGCCTCGGGCACTCCATCCGGAGCCAACAACGATACCGCCCAAGGGTATAGAAATAACAATTCAATGTCGAACACCAAGAAAAGGATCGCCGTCAAGTAAAACTTGATGTCAAAAGGCTTCCTCGCATCCCCGACAGGATCCATGCCCGATTCATACGGCATGTCCTTGACCCGCGTCGGACGACGCGGAGCGACCAAGTGAGGCAATATCAACGAAACCGCCGCAAACCCAATCACCGCAATCAGGTAGATCAAGATCGGAAGGTGTGCTATCACAAGGCACCTTTCGCTTACTCGCTCGTAACGAGCCTTCGAGGAATCTGATTTCAAACTTTAAACTCGTCCGCCTCACCGCTTCACAGAGTCCCCATGCGAGTGTTCCATCGCAAGAATTCTGCAGCAGGCCCGACGGCCGACCGACTTTGTGAAAACTTTCACAAACCCATTTGGATATTGTAGAAGTTTGCGACGATTTGTCATCGTCCAGTTTTCGATTTTTTGATTGGAAATGCAATAAAGGTTTCTACTACAAGGGTTTGCGCGAACTCGGGCCGCACCGCTCTACAACGCCATAAAACTCTTCGAACTCCCAAAGCCCAAAGCCCAAAGCCCAAAGCCTAAAGCCTAAAGCCTAAAGCCTAATGCCGCGTGACCCACTGAACCAAAAACGCATCGCCAAAATCTACCGCACCCAAGCGATCCCTAAAGGTCAGCTTGCGACCGAAAGCCCACCCAAGCTCCACGCTCGAACGCGCTTTCGAAGGAAGGAGATTCTCCAAACCAACCAATAAACGGAAATCGCGATAGGTCATCACATCGTTGACTTCATAAGGCATTTCAATGTCCCATGTCCCGCCCCCGAGCAATCCTGCCACGTAAAGTGCTTGGCAATCCTGCAAAGCAACTTGAACTTTCGGTCGTGGAAAAACCATGTCAAACATCCAAGTAGGGTTCTGGGCATCTCGCCACGAATACCCTATCACCGGAAGCATCCGGTAATCGTCACGGTCTAAGTAGTCGACCCCGAAGACCCAATCAAAATTATCGTTTGCGTGCAGCATCCCGACCGCATGACCGAGAATTCGGACCCCGTCGCGCGCACTGTCTTCGAAATCGCTATACACACCTATGTTCGATGCGACGTCATAACTAAAGATCTCAGAAAGGGTCGATCGATTCTGGTAACCAATCGCGAAATCCCACAACCTCGCCGGTAATGGAGCCTGTTCCGGGCCTGAGAGCAAATGCAATCCAATCGATGCGGCTAACCCTCCGGATTCATGCTCACCCAAATATGGTGTGTTGTCGAAATCCAACCAGCCAAACTGCTGACCGTCTCCTGGCATGTAACCCAACGTCGATTCCCTCTGCCGATAAACCTCATATCGCTTTCGCTTCGCAATCCCCTGGTACTCACCCGCCGGTGACCCAAGTTCCGCACCATCGATCGTCCGCAACGATTCTTTGGGTAACTCAGAAGGAATCCGATAATCTCGGAAGATATCTCCGGGTAATTCCCCGTTATGACCCTGCAATGGTTGCCCCTGTGATACCGGCCCCTGTAATGTGCGTTCCGGCTCTGCAGTTGCTCTTCTAAACTCGTCGGAACTCAAAGCACTTGGGGCTGGCAGAGCATTCCCCGGAACCCACGTCGGATCCTGGACCACCACCACTCCCTGCCCGCAAGCCCGCGTTGAAGCGAATCCCATCCAGCAACCGACCAACAGACCAATCACCAAAAGCCTTCTGCAAGCCGATGTGTATTGATTGAAGAAAAACATCGATCACTGTCTTCCAAAGGAATGCACTCGGGACGCACTCGTCACCTCCACGCGGAACTAACAACGCTCGTCTATAGCCGAATCGCCCGGTGTAGATCTAGCCGATTCGCCCGGTGTAGATCAAGCTACGTACAACGAAATCTCCTTCGATTCGAATAAACACACCAAACCCCTCTGCGGCGTCTCTCGCAAGATAAGATGAATGGCGAAACTGGGAAATCCTGCATACCGAGCGCCCACATTCCGCTTGACTTCAGCCAATAACCATAGAAAACCTAATGCAAAGAACACGTAGCTGAACCCTACACACATCGTCTCTTCGAGCAACCACATCTTCTTGTTGCCTCTAGAGATCCAATTCGGAAATCTTTTCAATGAAACTTCAAATCGAAGGAATCCTTCAGAGCGCCTGCCGCATCGAATCACGAATCGCAGAAGAGCTTCCCTCTCACAGCGGTCTGTCTGTGGCTGTCAAAGAAGTCATCCTTGCAGCCAACCACGCAAAAACTGTTTCTGAAAAAGCTCGCAATCCGTGGTCGATCAATAAACTTCCAGCCCTCTTTCTCGCCCTCGCCCTCCTCTCATTCCTCTTCTGGGCCTACTGGCACTTTCTCCATACCCCCTCGATCTCAATTGCAATTCCATCGAGTGACTTTACCGAAGCGAACCTCAGATCGCTTCGAAAAAACACGCTGCACCCGGTGATCGTCGAGGATACTTCTCAAGCCATCTCGCAGCTCGGCAACGGCAAAGTCGACTTCGCCCTCATTCAAGCAGGCATATCACTCTCTCCGCAATGGGTCACACTTCGCACCCCAAGTGACGAGTGGTTGATCTGGATGACGAAACCCGGCATTGAAAAACCAGGTGAATTCCATCGTGTTCTTACCGGCCCACAAGGTGAGGGAAGCCACTGCGTCGCCCAAGACTTCTTCAAGAAATGGAACTGCCTTGACTCAGTACAGTTCCTCCACGAATGGAATGAAATCGCTTCGAGCGAATTCGACACAAGTATCGCCAAATCAAACTACGATGCAGTCTTCATGGTAATCAATCTCGCTGACCCAAAACATTTAAGCCGCATCGAGTTTCTGCTCAACCAAGGATTCGAGTTTCAATCACCTTACCTCGGTGTGCATGCGATAAAACTTGGATATCCTGAACCGACCACAATCCAACAAGGATTCATCTGCCAAAACCCACCAATACCAAACCGAGATATCCCTTCATACCGAATACCGATTTATCTTGTGGGTCGACATGGAACCAGCACATCGACACTCGCAACCGTCGCTTCCGAATATGAAAATGCCATCGCACCACTGCGCTCGTCGGAATATCAATTCAATGCTCGTGATGCCAGCGAAGTTTTCCAAGGTGTCGATGCATTCCTCGGCATCCTAATCAACATCATCCTCGCCTTTCTCGCCCTTCTCGGTTTGGAAATGTGGATGTACCGCAAGCGTTTCCATGAACTGAACTCTCTCGTCAGCTTGCTCAGCATGCTGCAAAGCAACAAAGATATTCTCGGTGAGTCTGACCCGCAGAAACGGCAAGAAAACCTCCTGTACCTCTCTACCGTCAGCGATATCCTCGGGTTAATCAGCGCCATCAATGGATACTACACCCAAGAAAACTCCTCGCTCTTGTTCAACAATCAAACCGAAGTCATCCACGAACGTTGCGATAATCTCAAACTCAACATCCAGCTGAAAATCCTTCACGCCGGTATCCCATCGATTCCAAATCTCTCCCGATTGGAAACAAGCGAATAACCAAGCAGTTCGCTCAGGGACGTATTCGTTCTCTAGCGAACCCTGCTTCTACCGTACCCCTACCGCAAAAGCTGTCGCGAAGGCTTTGCAGTGCGAAATCGATATCAATACTTCGCGAATCCCTCGCTCCATCGCAATCTCTAAAGCCCGATTTTGCAATCGGATACTCGGAGCTCCCGAGACGTCTCTCACCACTTCGACGTCGGTCCACTGAATCCCCTTAGCCCAGCCCGTCCCCAGCACTTTCAAGACAGCTTCTTTCGCCGCCCACCTGCCCGCGTAATGCTGATCGGCAGTCCGATGTCGGCCGCAATAATCGATCTCGTCAGCCGTAAATACTCGCTGGATAAACGACTCTCCATGCTTCTCAATCATCTGCGCTATCCGATCGCATTCGATGATGTCAGTCCCAATCCCTACAACCCCCTGCGATGCATTCCCATCTGACGTTTTTTCATTGGCTCCATGCTTACCGTGAGCTTCTTTCGATTCAAATATTTCACCCATAAAAATCACCTCTCGCCGCTTGTAAGCCCGCCGGCAAAAGCGCTAGCAACTGACGTTGGGACAACAAATGCAGCGGTTGCCCCTCACCGCTACGCCGCTCTATCTCGCTGCGTTGCCGACTACCTAACGCTTGCAACGCTTGAGTCATCAATCCAACCTCTGCCGATGTGCCTTGAACTACATACTGTGTTTGCATGTTCACGCTCGATTGCACATTCGCCCCTAACTGTTCGAGAAAACCTACCGAGTCTTCGCGATCCAAACCAAGTATGGTTCCTATCAAAACGATATGCTTGTGCGCTAAAGGCAATTCACCTTCGCACTGCTTGAGTATCTCCTCAACGACTCGCTTTCCCCTGACATCCGCTCGCTGCACAAGCGGATTGCCATCTCGACGGAAGACCTTCTTCTCGTAACGCGGTTCGACTTCGCAAATCGTTTCTTTTCGACTCCGCCGAATACTCCGCGGATGCTTGATCCGATCGCTCCAAATCCGACCTCGCTCAAGCCCAAATTCAGCTTCGAGCTGTTCAAGATCCCCTGCATCGATACCCCTTGCCGCTTCCTGCAACAACGTCGCTGCTGCTTTCGCATCTTCTAATGCGTCATGGTGTTCGAATCGAATCGATAAATGCTCTGCCATGCTCGCTAAGGAATGGGACCGCAACGACGGCCAAGCCTTCTTTGCGATCAACCGCGTACATTGCACATCGATCGGACCGATCGCCAAATCATACAACGCACATGTCGAACTCAATACTCTCGCATCGAATCCCGCATTGTGAGCCAAGATCACCGTCCCATCCAAAACACGGTTGATTTCACCCCAAAGCCCATCCCATGTCGGACAATCCATCACGTCCTTGGCGGTGATTCCATGCACCGCTACACAGCGAGGGGAAAAGTACAACCTCTGCGGACGTATGTTCCACTTGTACTCCCCAACTACCTGCCATCCTTCAAGCAATACGATTCCAAGTTGGCATGCCGAACCGGGCTGGTTATTCGCCGTCTCGAAATCGATAACCGCCAATGGTTGCATCCCCGCCTCCGATTTAAGCCCCAAATCGCAAATCAATTCGCATGGCAGCCAGGAAACAAACGCTGCTGCGTGCGGGGAGAAAGCCTACCGGCATACTCCGAAATTTCAAAGGCCTCTACCAACTTCGGCGTATCCCCCCAATGACTCTTCCAGAATCGCTCTGCACGAGGACCGACACGCTCCAAATACCATCCCTTCAACCACTCGATCCACTCTGGACTATCGGCTGGCAACGGCGAAGGTAGCTTCTCGATCCAAGGTAACCACTCAGCAAACTGACTTCGGTGCTCGCTGAGCATCGCCACAACACCATCTAAATACGGGGTCGCATCCAACACGAAATCAGCTTGAAACGCAACTGGCTTGGTAAACAAATCAACCATAGAAGCTACGACAGGTTCGCGATCCGGAACCCTCGTACCTGGCACAATCTTGGGAACCATCACCATATACGATGCATCCTGAACCGCTTGCCCAACTGCACGATGGTCCGGATGGTAATCCCAAGGCCGATGCGTCAAAACCAAATCGGGTGAAAACTGGCGAATCTCGCGGATGATCGACTCTCGCACCGCAAGCGATGAGGTCAAGTAACCATCTGGATAATCCCACACGCTCACTTCACATCCCAAGACTGCCCCGGCTCGACGAGCCTCCTCGCGCCGCCTAAGTACCAACGCATCGGAGCTGAGCTCATGATGCCCCGATTGCCCATTCGTAACACTCACCATCCGAATGACACTCCCCTGCTTGGCGTGCGCATGAAGCAAACCACCCGCAAAAAACTCGGCATCATCAGGGTGAGCACCAAAGACTAATACTCGACAAGGCTCATTCGACATCAAAACTGCACCATCAAGTAAGCGTACTGAAACGGATCGGAACTAGCGCAACGGCAAATCGACTCTTGCCCAAAACGGATGCTGGCGATCGGCCCGCCCCAAGACGTCTTCCAAAATCACTTGCGTGCTTCCGGTGATGTCTAGCTTACGAGTATTCCCCTTCGATTCAATCGTCACCCTCTTAGAAAAATCGACCATCGAGTCGTTTAACCAAATGCTATACTCCTTTGCTGCCGCCTTGAGAATCTTCACCGCATTAGTATCCCGATTCAATGCAGCTTCAATCTCATAGCGATCCCACCGCTCAGGCTCAAGCAACGGGTGAACCAATTTCTCTGGATTGAGTTGCTGCGTTTCAAACCACCAAAAATAGCGATCCCCCGCTCGACTCGTGACCACGTCGAACTTCTCAGGCATCACGCGCCGACGCGTCGGCAACTGCATCCAATCCATAATGCGCGGTAACTCTTCTTGAAAATGATCGTGACCACGGCCTTGATATAACGTGATCATCGTGTCAATCTTGCGATCATCCAACAAACTATCCCACGTCGATGCATTCAGGTACATAGGATTCTCACCGTCGAATTCACCATTGACGAAATACGACGGGACATACCGTCCATTCTGCCAGTACTGGATAATGTATTTCTTGGCCACTGCCCCAATCATCACTGCCCCTGCCCACATATCGGGATGCGCCAACGCTAGATCCCAAGCGGCATCTGCACCCATGAAATGTCCGGCGATAAAAGCGCGATCAGAATCAATACTGAACCGGCGCATCGCATCGCGAAACGGCTTGAGGATCATTTGATGCTCATTCTCGGTGTAGTTGTAGACCGGTTGCTTTCGCTCATTCCACTCGGGCGAGATGACGATGTATCCATTGCGAGATGCATCTCCTAAACAACGCATCCTGGAATCGGAACGATCGGGCGAAGTCCACCAATCCAATGTATCTTCAATGGATATCTCTTCGCTCGGCAACGCTACAATGCATGGATATTTCCGATATGGGTTATATTCCGCTGGTAATTGAACCATGTACCGAACGATCTTCCCACCCAACTCACGACTCATCGGTACTTCGATCAAATATCGACCGGGAATGGACACTTTCCCAATTTCCAATTCACCCACTCCACCGTCTTCATCTGCCCCCTGAACTCTCGCGGAGCCATCTGCACTCGGGACTTGTACCATCACTTGTAAAGCCGAATCGGTCGGCACGGCCGGTGCCATATTCTCCAGTATCCGTGTTACATATCGCGGTGTTCCCGACTCAAGCTTCATGATGCCTTGAATTAACGATTCGTTCCTGCGCCGCCCCGCTAACAACTCGCTGATCATCCTTCGCGCTATCACCCCGGAGCGCACCACCGAGAGATTCTGCTCGGCCAATCCGGCTCCGTAAATCCAGCCGGCAAACCCGATCGCGGCGCGCTGATCATCGCTCAACGCTGCATCTTGACGAAGATTCAAGTAATCGGCGAATCGAACGCGGGTGTCTTCGTTGAGATACATCGCTATCTCATCGACCAACGGGGCGAACTCTAGAGCAATGTTCGGATCGCTCACTTTGGATAAATCATCGCGTAACCATTGAACGATCTGCGCGCAGTCCTTTTTCGATTGCTCCATCGTTTCAAGACGTCGCTCGATCTTCAATTGCGTCTCAACCGAGACGGTGTTTGCACGAAAGCCTCGGAAAATCTGTTCAGCCAATTCATACTGGCCGGCACCTTGCGCTAGAATCGCAGCATCGAACATCTGATCGGCAAGCAACTGATCGATCCGCTTGAGCTCCGCTCGCTTATCCTGCAGTTCAGGAAATCTTTGGATTGCAAATACCAATAATTCTCGTGCCTCGACGTACCTTTTGGCCGCTAGGTATACGGTCACAATGTCGAGAACATCCTGAGCGCGATTCGGATCGGAATTACGCAATAGGATCTGTCGTAAGGCCTGCGGAGGAATCGCAGACATCGCAACCCGCATGTCCCAGGTCACCGATGTCTGCTGTGTCTCTCCCTGCAAAGCCTGAATCCTGACATACTGCGGAGATACTTCCGTAATCCCTTGGACTATCTGCTTGTTGGGGACTTGAAACATGTAGATCCGCCGGCCAAAGGGATCGAACGGAGTAGCGGAATACGCACTTCCCAACCCACCTTGTATCACCGCATCATTGCGGCAAACCTCATCTGAATTAACCTTCAAAGTGATCTTAAACGGGATCGGTGTTTCCACCGGTTGCCGGTCGGCCCGCTTGGTACTGACGTACGTCATCCGTAACCCATCGTCGATCACGGCTATCCTCGCCGCCGATTGAGCTTCATTGCTCCCGGCAAAACCCTTGCGATCCAAGCGTGGCTGGGCACGCAAAATACCCGGGCCGATCGCGAACCCATTGTCAAGGATCAATGTTTGCTGCTGGGCTGAGAGTTCTCCGAAAGATAAACGGAGAACTAGACAAATTGCAAAAGCAAAGAAAGTCCTTCGACGGAAACTCAGCACCGAACTCCCGATCTCGAAGGCTTGCATGACGTCCCTGCTGGGCTCTAGTTATCGACCACCAAAATAACGCTTGAGTGTTTCTGAAGCAGCATCCTTGGTGTTCTTCGTCGTCGGACCACCTTGAATCTTCGGTAGCTTGATCGGTGCACGCTTATCGGGCCGCTTCGACTTTCCGCTCTCGTCGGCCGCATCCGCCGAATCCGCAGGAGCATTTGCATCCGCAGACTCCGCCGCCTCAGCAGCCTCCTGCAACATCTCTGTATCTAACTGACTCGTCTCTTCCATCTTGATCTGCCGCGTATCAGGCTCCGAAGGTGCTACGCGCCGATCCACTTGATCCGCTTCCAACAACCATGTGCTGATATCGAAACTCTCACGCGAATCGGTTAGCTTCGCATCTGCTTGTTCAGCAATCCGCTGGGCAACCTCTTGCGGCGTCGACGCTTCGGGCTTCTTCGTATTGGCAATCCCAATCTCGATGACGACTTCAAACTCTAACTGACCGACCTTCAATCGATCACCTGACTTAAGAATCTTCGCCTTGTCGTGAGACAACTGCTTGTCGTTGACATATGTCCCATTGCGACTCTTCAAGTCCATAAGCAAGAGTCGACCATCCTTCTGAATCAAAGCGCAATGCCGGCGGCTTACCGACTCGCTCTTCGGCCTTAATTGGCAATCATCTCCTCGCCCAATAAAAAACTTTTCATCCTTGATGGGAATGAGTTTCCCTTCGTGATTCCCCGACAACACCTTGAGCGAAATTTTCATAAGCATTCCTCGCACAGCGATAACCCCAACATCAGCGGGGCAAAATCCTGCGGGCGTTTCCGGTCAAATTCAAACAGGACGGACCAACGGGCGTTCTTTTATCGTATCCGCCCAAGCATCCAGTTTCAATCGGGATTTCACTCGAGATACCGAAACGAGGTCCAGAATCCCCTTGTATATCCGATCGCACAACCATTCCTCCCAACCCTCACCCCCCCCAGATTTCTTCTCGTGATCAAACTCCTCGCGATCACCAACTCTCCAGTCGCAATCCTCAATTCCCTTGATCGCCGGGTAATGTTCGCTAGCTTTCATCAACAAACTCCCGTGCTGCAATATCCCGCCACTCCCCCGACGCTGAGCACTTCCAAGTATCTTGCTCCCGCCAACCACCAAGTCTAAAGGAGATCGACGGTTAAAGCACAAAAACCCCTCTTCACTTCCGCCCACCTTCTCGCGGCTACTGCGATCCTTCTTCCCCTGCACAGGACATGTGCACTCCTGCGAAAACTCAGCATTAACCCCCAATTCTCGCAACCCATCCGCTATGGAACGATGCACGGCCTGATACAACCCCTGACTCGCCCCCTTCTCTCCACCAACTTGACCCTCGACTCCCCCAAGCTTGACTGCCTGCGGAACGGTGACGCTATACGTCCACTCTCGGTCGTGCAAAATCGCTCCACCTCCCGTCCGACGCTTGACCCATGGCAAAATGCGCAAGCTGGGATGACTTTGCGTGTCCGCGGATTCTAAAAGCTGCTCAATGGACTGAAAGTGCCCCAAACTCAATGTGGGGGTCTTCCAGCGATAGATTCGAACCACAATCGGTGCCTGAGGTAATTGATCCACACCAATGATCTTGCCGAAATCATCGACATATGGACCCGATGGAAGCCGCTGCTGCATCGCATGCTCAAGCAACCATGCATCAATACTCATGTTCTCCTCCCCCGAACGCGGAGGATCAAACAAAAATACTGCAACGCTCGAATCACCCATGCGCCACCCACCAATCCCAAACGAATACTTCAAGCTAGCCGTGCTGCTCAAGGGACTTTTTGTAAGCGTCGTAGGTCAGTAGTTCATCAAGCTCCTTAGGATTGCTCATCTTGATCTTGATCAACCACCCACCTTCATAAGCATCTTCTCCAAGCGTCTCAAGCCGGTCGACCACTTCGTTATGCACTTCGACAATCTCACCGCTGACCGGACTGTACATTGGACTGACTGCCTTAACGCTCTCAACCTCGCCGAACTCTTGCCCAGCCTGCACGCTCTGCCCAACCGAGGGCAAAGCCATGTACACCAGGTCGTTGAGTTCTGCGACCGCAAACGAAGAAATCCCAACGGTCGCTACACCACTGCCATCCTCAGGAACGTAAATCCACTCGTGCGATGAACAATACTTGAGTGCTTCCGGTCGAATCGTCATCTGCTTTACCCTCTGTTAATGG
>CAIJIZ010000338.1 GCA_903820735.1 uncultured Pirellula sp. | reverse complement strand
CGCTACCCAAGGCACATTCCAAAGCCTGACTGATAACTTCGGATCGATCCGCTGCAATCTACCTTCGAATGCATCCGCATCCAAACTCAAACGCTGTCGATTCTCTCCCGTCAAACTTCGCTCCAACGTATACATCGTTCGACCCACCGCAAACGGCTCGGTGTCGACCAATGCAATGACACCATCCAAATCCTTCATCTCCACAGGATACTCAAATCGACCCGGTAACTTCGCGCGACGCAACACCGCAGGATCACTCTTCGCCTGCGCTAAGGTCGCTATGCCATTGCCACTCGAAGACGGAATCGGCAAACCCCACCGAGGTTCAAACAACAAGATCTCTTCACCAATGGGTACACCTATGCACCACAATCGCAACGCTGCATTCTCCGTCGCACCCGTCACACTCGGCAAAGCTAAAACGACAGCATCAATCCCCTGCGAGAAACAGAGCTGAGTGAACACACGACCTCGCTCCCAACCATCCCCTCGACCAAACATCATCGTCTGCCAAGGCAACTTCCGATACACCGGAGCCCCATCGTTCAAAGGCAACTCCGGATTGCTTACCAACTTCTCGATGTCCTTCGCTTCACCATCCATCCCAACATTGCACACCGTCCAATCAAACAACTTCAACGTCGTCTCTAACCGCGCCCACTCCTCGGCAGATAAATCTCCCTTGCGACCCTCTAACCACTCGCGAAATAACCCATCGCGATAAGGCTTCTCAACTACCCACGAAGCAATCTGCTTCATCAACTGATTCTGAAGCATGAACTCACACTCAGGCTCACCGAACTCCAACGAAGTCATTCGCTGCGCAAAATCAATCGTTCGCAGCGAAGCCGGGATCGACTCAAGCAACGACGAAGCTTTCCACTCAGGAGGATTCGCTACACTCTTCGACCAAGTATTCAGCTGATAATTGATCTCCTGCATCGCCGCCGTTCGATCCAATCGAATCAACTGAGGCAAATAACGAAATGCCTCCCGCAACGAATCGCGATTCTCTTTGTTTTTGTCAGTCTCAACTTGAATGCTCTCGACATCCCGCTGCGCTGGATCCACACAACCCACAGGCAAAAAGCCGACCAACATCCCACCTACGGCCAACAACCCACGGCCAAACCTATCGACCCAACGCTCTGGCGAGACTCGGACGGTCATAACGTTCACACACTTTCTAACGATCTTGCCTATCATCCCAGGCCAATCTACGCTGCCACAGCCCCAAAGAAATCATTACGCCTGCCAAGCCCTCGTGGTTCGCCAAATCGCGTGAACTCGCGACAAGACCCCTGGAAACGCCTCCAACGGCACCATGTTCGGCCCGTCGCTCGGACTGCTCTCTGGATCCGGATGCGTCTCAAAGAAAAATCCATCCACCCCAACCCCCGCCGCTCCTCTTGCTAAAGGCTCAACCAACTGACGATTCCCACCCGTCGCACCCCCAAGCCCCCCGGGCTGCTGCACCGAATGCGTCGCATCAAAAATCACCGGTACCCCCAACCCCCTCATCTGAACCAACCCTCCCATGTCATTGACCAACCTGCCATAACCAAAAAATGTCCCCCGCTCACAGAGCATCACACGCCCACCCCCAACCTGCCCTCCTACCACCGACGACTCTCCACCCACCTTCTCAACCACATATCGCATGTCCGAAGGACTCATGAACTGCCCCTTCTTGACATTCAACGGACGACCCGTGGCAGCACAAGCCACCAACAAATCGGTCTGTCTCGCCAAAAATGCAGGTATCTGCAACAAATCACAAACCTGAGCAACCGCCACTGCTTGTCCACTCTCATGCACATCCGTCGTCACCGGAACACCCAACCGATCCTTGACCCCCTCAAGCACCCTCAGGCCTCCTTCAAGACCCGGCCCACGAAAACTTCCACCACTGGTCCGGTTCGCTTTGTCGAACGAAGCCTTGAACACATACCCAATCCCCAATGCCTCACTCGCCTTGAGCACCGCTTCACCAATCTCCAAACACTTGTCTAACGACTCAATCACACACGGACCAGCAATCAACGTCATCGAACTCGCTTCCCCACACACCACGCGCCGAGCACCCTGACCGATCACCACCTTCGATACCCCACCCGCGTTCGCTTGCACCCCATCCATAACTCCTACCCCCACACAATCCTTCAATTTGTTGATGCACCCTCTAAACGTCCCGCAAATCATAACATCATTTCTGATTTTCATCCCCACCCCAACCGATCGGTTAAATCGGACTCGTCAATCAATTCCGACAAGCCGCCATTGCGTTGCGAGGTCTTCGAACCCCGCGCGAAATAACTAACGAATCGATTGGCTAAAAATGTTTTTCGCACCATTTCAAACAAAATTTTCCGGCTCCACGGTAAGGTACATCTTCAAGCTACCAACCCTCTTCCAAGTCCACTCGCAAGCCCCCAATCATGAACCACTCGAGTTTGCAAAAACTTCGCGCTGCGATCGATTCTTTCCGCCAAGAACGCGAGTTCTCCGCCCACTGGGCTAAACTCCAATGCCAGGACCTCTCCCCCTCCTACATCACCCGAGTCCTAAACCAACTCGCACGCGACGGACACCTCGAAAGCCGCGTCGAAGAACGACAAACGATCTATCGCTGGACCGACGATGATCTCACAAGCGTCGATGGTTGGATCGAAAGACAATTCTCCCGACAACAAATTAAATCCGTACCCCTAGCCGACCGCCCCCGCGAACAACTTCTCCAAAACGGCGTTGAAAGACTGACCAACGCGCAACTCCTTGCCATCCTGATCCGCGTCGGCGTACCAGGTGAATCGGCAGTCGAAGCCGGCTTGGCTATCTCAAGCCGATTCGAAGATCAAGCCATCTCGAAACTCATCGATGCAAGCATCCACGAACTGCGACCCATCAGCAAAGCTATCCGCTCCGATAGCTACTGCCAAATCATGGCCGGAATCGAACTAGGCCGACGTATCGCTATCCTTCGCGATATCGAACCTCCCATCCCCGAACGAATCCGCGGCTCAGATGATGCTATCCAAATGTGCGTAAAACGCTTCGCACGACTCGCCGCCGATGGACTCCAAGAAGAATTCCACATCGTTACCCTCGATACACAACACGGTCCAATCACCTCTCACCGTATCACCGTCGGTACCCTTGATGCGAGCCTCGTACACCCTCGCGAAGTCTTCCGCTTCGCGATCCGCGACAGCGCCTCGGCAATCATACTCGTTCACAATCACCCCTCCGGTGATCCTACCCCCAGCCGCGAAGATATCGCTGTTACCGACCGACTCTCCAAAGTCGGCGAACTCGTCGGTATCCGCGTCCTAGACCATATCGTCGTCGCAAAAAACGGCGGACGAAGCATCATGGCGGAACGCTAAAGTATTCCACCCAATTCCTCCCCTCAACGAATCGCCTTAATTGATCGTACCGCCCGCCTCGGCTATCCTGTTCTATGAGATCTTCCAAACGGAATATCCCCCGCCACTCCCCTCCCACCCAACAGTAGCACAAATACTATGCGACTCCTTGGCAAAACAATTCTGACAACCATCACCTCGCTGGTCGCACTGACGACAATCGCGAACTTCGCTCCTGCAATCGCACAAGAAACACCGGCACAAGTCGGCGCTGCCTCTTCTCCGATTCAAATCGATACAACCGCAGACGGCTGGGTCGAACTCGGTAAAGACGATTTCCAACGCGCGAACTGCAACGAAGATACCTGGACTTGGGATGGCCCACTGGTCCACTGCACCGGCAATCCTGTCGGCGTCCTGCGATCCAAGAAAAAATACCGAAACCTCGAATTCGTCGGCTGGTGGAGACACCTCTCCCACGGCGGAAACTCCGGATTCTTCCTCTGGACCCCCGAAGAAGCCCTTGAAGGTCTCGTACCAAACCGACTTCCAAACGCCGGGATCGAAGTCCAAGTCCTCGATCATGGATACACCGAACTCTACGAAAAGAGCTCCGGCAAAAAAGCCACATGGTTCACCACCCACGGCGATATCTTCCCCGTCGGCAAATCAAAACTTAAACCCTTCCCTCCACTCTCTCCCGACGGATCCCGAAGTTTCCCCAAAGGTAACTTCAGCAACCCTTCTCCCAACTGGAACTTCTACTACGTCCGCGCTGTCAACGGCGAAGTCCGACTTTGGGTCAACGGCCACGAAGTCTCCGGCGGCAATCAAGCCGATCCACCCGAAGGATACCTCTGCCTCGAATCCGAAGGCGCTCCCGTCGAATTCAAACATATCCGAGTCCGCGAACTCCCATAACATTGTTGATTGATCTCGCCTGGATTCCCGCTCGGGTAATCTCTCGCTGATTTACCTCAAGTTTATCTATTTCCAGTTAATCTATTTCCTGCGCCCAATCTTAGAAAGGTCGATGCTCTCCGCATGGAGGATCCGACAAACCAACCCGCTGCTGATCCATTCGATGAAATGGATCTCTACGACTTCGAACTCCCCAAAGATCTCATCGCCCAAGACCCTCCGCCTAATCGAACCGATGCGAGGATGATGATCGTCGATCGAAGTCGCGGAACTATCTCACACGCTTCTATCCGAGATCTCCCATCCTTCCTCGGCCCCGCGGATGCCATCGTCGTCAACGACTCACGAGTCATCCCAGCTCGACTCATCGGTTACCGCCAACAAACGCGTGGACGATGGGAAGGCCTCTTCCTTCGCGAACAAAACGGTATCGGGGAACTCCTCTCCAAAACTCGCGGCTCCATGCAAACCGGCGAACTGATCGTCATCCGCGACCAAGAAGGACGCGAAACCCAAAAACTTCAAGTCATCTCGCATACCCCCGAAGGCCATCTGCTCTGCACCCCATCCCCGAAAACCTCTTGGCTCGAACTTCTCGAAGCCTCCGGACGAATCCCCCTACCACCCTACATCCGCGACGGACAAATGACCGATGTCGACCGGGAACGATACCAAACCGTATACGCCCGTAATCCCGGCTCAGTCGCCGCTCCCACCGCCGGCCTACACCTCACTGAGGAACTCCTGCAACAAATACGCAAACGCGGCGCGGCCCTCCTCTCCGTGACCCTCCACGTCGGACTCGGAACCTTCCGCCCTGTCTCCGCTAAACGACTCGATGAACACGTAATGCACAGCGAAGTCGCACAGATTACTCCCAATGTCGTCAAGCGACTCATCTCGGCCCGCTCCGAAGGTGGAAAAATCCTCGCCGTAGGCACCACCTCCGTCCGCACACTCGAATCAGCCGCACTTCACGGCAACGGTCAAATCACCCCCTTCTCAGGCGATACCAACCTATTCATTCGACCCGGCTTCCAATTCCACGCCGTCGATCGACTCCTGACCAACTTCCACCTCCCACGTAGCACCCTCCTGGTTCTCATCAGCGCACTGGCTAACCGAGAACTAATCCTAGAAGCCTACCGAAAAGCCGTCGAAGAACGCTACCGGTTCTTCAGCTACGGCGACTGCATGCTCATCCTATGACCCAAAAATCAGTTCGCAAAACCGGTAACACAAGCAATCCGAACCCCTCCCCATGGCTCGGTATCGATATCGGTGGAGCAAACATAAAACTCGCTCATTGCTCAAACGATGGACTTCCCACTTGGTCCGCAAGCGTTCCGTTCCCAATGTGGAAACTCAGCGACCAAATCGCCGCTACCCTCGCTGCGAATATTAACGACTCCCCCGAGTTTCACGGGATCGCATTGACAATGACCGGCGAACTTGCTGACTGCTTTCATACGCGAGCCGAAGGAGTCGCGAAAATCCTCGAACAAGTCACCCGACTATTCCCATCCCCTCTCGTGTGTGTCTACTGCGTCGATGGAAAGTGGCGTAGCCCCGCACAAGCTGCCCGCGAACCGTGGCTAACCGCCGCTTCAAACTGGCACGCACTCGCTAAATGGGCTGGAAGATTCCTTCAAAATCAACTCTCCGAAACGTCTCGACAGCCCGCTAATGACCAACAACGCGGTATCCTCGTCGATATCGGATCGACCACCATCGATATCTTGGCGATCTCGCCTGAAGAAGTACTCACGAAATCAAAAACCGATTCCGATCGACTCAAAAAACACGAACTGATCTATACCGGCGTCGAACGCTCAAATATCTCCGGACTCCTGCGATACCTTCCCCTACACGGTAAACGCTGCCCAATTATGAACGAACAATTCGCAACCACACGCGATGCGTACGTTTGGCTGCGACTTCTCGACGAAGCACCCCACGACTGCAATACCTCCGACTCCCGCCCTATGACCCGTCTCAACGCCCGATACCGACTCGCTCGACTCGTCGGCGAAGACGGTTCGACCATCACCGACTGCGATCTCGACGCCATCGCTGCAACCGTTCTGAAAAAACAAGCAGCACTGCTTCGCCGTGGCCTGGAAAAAGCCCTCGCAAAAATCACCCGCTCCCAAAAACCTACCAAACAGCAAAACCTCCCACTGATCTCCAGCGGACACGGCGATTTCCTCATCCGCGAAGCACTCAAAGACCTACTTCACCCGAAATCCCCATACAAGCTCTCGCAATTCTCTCTGACTCAACAGCTTGGCCAAAATTACTCCCGCGTCGCCCCCGCCCTCGCCGTCGCCCAACTCGCCCGTGAAACCGCCGATATCTAACCAACTCTCCCCCAGTTGAGACTTGACGCACCGCAGACAATGGGGACGATTGAGCCCGCTGTATTCATAGACTTTGCGGCATTTACTGTCTTCCACCACCACCGAACCCCCAGGAGTTTTCTCACCATGGCAGTTCTCGTCACCAAACCCGCTCCAGATTTCACCGCCGACGCTGTTCTAAAAGACGGATCCTTCGGGTCGCTAACCCTCAGCCAACTCAAGGGAAAGTACGTCCTACTGTTCTTCTACCCACTGGACTTTACCTTCGTTTGCCCCACCGAAATCATCGCTTTCTCCGACCGCGTCAAAGAATTCAATGACCTGGGTGTCGAAGTCGTAGGCGTTTCAATCGATAGCAAATTCTCCCACCTCGCCTGGCGAAACCTACCTCGCTCCGAAGGGGGCATCGGCGCAGTTAACTACACCCTCGTAGCTGACATCAAAAAGCAAATCTCCAGGGATTACGACGTTCTTCTCGATGATGCTGTCGCCCTCCGCGGCCTGTTCCTCATCGATAAAGCCGGCGTTGTACGACACCAAGTCGTCAACGACCTGCCACTCGGACGCTCTGTAGATGAAGCCCTACGCATGGTCCAAGCCCTCCAGTACTTCGAAACCAACGGCGAAGTCTGTCCAGCAGACTGGAAAGAAGGAAAACGAACCATCAAACCTAGCGTTTCGGCTAGCAAAGAATTCTTCGGGGCTGAATACAAAGGCTAATGCCAATACACCCCAGCAGGCGAACAACCTGCTAACTATTCGCGGAATTTACCTTTGATGCATTCCTTTCTTTGACCAGACGCCGCGGTTAACTTTACGCGGCGTTTTCGGGCATCAAAGTGGATGGAAATCCTAATGGCGTCCCCAGAACGAAATCCGACAAACCCTCTCTCACACGTCGACCAAAACGGCTCTGCCCATATGGTCGATGTCGGGGAAAAACCGGTTTCTCAGCGTTCGGCTACTGCCGTCAGCAAAATTTCCATGTCCCGAGATGCCGCCGAAGCTATCCGAGATAACTCCCTCGCTAAAGGGGATGCCCTTAGCGTTGCTCGAATTGCTGCCATCCAAGCCGTAAAAGCTACCCCATTTCTCATCCCATTGTGCCATCCACTCCCAATCGATGGCGTAACGGTGAATGCTAACTGGATCAGCGAAAATGTCCTCGAATGGCAAGTAACCGTGCGGTCGACCGGGAAAACTGGCGTCGAAATCGAAGCCCTCACAAGCGCATCGATCGCGGCCCTCACCCTCTACGACATGGCGAAATCCGTGGATAAATCCATGGAGATTCTTTCGATCCACCTTGTAGAAAAGACGGGAGGGATCCGAGGCGATTTCCGAAGAAACGAATAGAAAAACCATGGAACTAGCGACCGCATCCCTTCGAACTCCCTCCATCGAATCGGTAAATCCTCCCACGGTCCCTGTCGAGCGATCCATTCCGACCATCTCCCCCGCCGACTCGTATAAACAGGCCTTCGCTCGCGCTTGCAAATCCATTGCGCCTCGACTCGAACAGTTCGAAGCTCAACTGGCCAAAGAACTTACGTCTTCTTCTCCAAACGTCGCGGAAGTCCTTCAATACGTCAGCCACCTTGGTGGCAAACGCCTCCGCCCAGCCCTAACCCTCCTCGCTGCTGAACTCTTCGGCTCGAGCACCGATGAATCGGTCCGGCTCGCGATGGTCGTAGAACTCGTTCACACCGCCACCCTCATCCACGACGACATCCTCGATGTGGCTGAATTTCGCCGTCATCAACCCACCGTTCACATACGCTGGGATGTCCCCACAAGCATCCTTATCGGAGACTGGCTCTTCACGCACGCCTACGAACTCGCAAACGCCGGCGATTCGACCGTCCCAGGCCGCCTAATCGCTAACGCCGCAAAACGGGTTTGCGAAGGTGAAATCGACCAAAATCACTCGATCGCAAATTGGGCATTGAGCGAACCACAATACATCGATCTCCTCGCCCGAAAAACCGGTGCACTCTGCGGCGTCAGTTGCTCGATGGGTGCCTGGTCCGCCTCCGCACCTCTAGCCGCCATCGATTTGATGCAGTCCTTCGGAGAAAAACTTGGGATCGCTTTCCAAATCTTCGACGACTGGCTCGACATTTGGGGCGAAAGCGAAAAATCAGGCAAAACACTCGGAACCGACTTCGACCACAACAAACCAACCCTTCCCTGGATCTACCTCCTCTCGACAATCCCAAGCCCCGACCGACAAACACTTCTCAACGCACTGGAAAATAACCCTTCGTCCGCCAAAGCCGAACTCAGGAACCGACTCGCTTCGAGCAACGCTTCTGAATACACCTTGGAACAGGCAAAATACTACGCGGCAGCGGCCATCGCAGACCTGAAACAAGCGACCTGCAACGCTTCCCTGCGCACCTCGCAGTCCGAAGCGCTCTATGCTCTCGAACAAATAGCCCTCGCCAGCGTCGACCGACGGGGCTAGTGCACACCCACAAGAAAATTCATTAATACGGAATTTTTCTGCGCAGCCTTCGCCTATAATTTGCTCATTCGCGGCCTTCTACAAAGCACGCTAATCCGCCGGTTGCATGATCCAACGGGTCCCCCTGCCACACTATCGCAGAGCCCCTATGCTCCGAATTGGCAACACTTTTCGCCCCTATGAGCCCAATTCAGGGCACCAATCCACATGAAACGCAGCACCAAAGTCGCCCTTACACTTTTCCTCCCAGCCATCAGTAGTTTCGGCTGCGATACCGCAAAAAAACCGACCTTCGCAAAACCGACCAATTGCAGCACCCCAGCTAAACCCGGCGAACCTCCCAAGGAAACCGTTTGCGATCCAACCGCCGCGAACCAATCAAACCACAACACCGTCACGCACCGCCCAAGCCTCTTCCCATGGTTCTGGATGTGGGGTGGGGGCAGTAACCGCTCCGGTATCAACGCCGCTCCAAACTCTACCGCTTCCAACACAAACCAAACCTCCGGCCTAGGTTCATCGCAAACTCACTACACCCCGTCTGCAAACTCAAGCCGAGTTTCTTCCGGTGGATTCGGTCGCACAGGCGGCGCCATGTCGGCTTCTTCCTAGTCTCTCTGCTCAATAAATCAAACGCAACTTATGAAACGCATCGCTCAAGCTCTGCGCCCGAATTGGCGACAAGCGGTCGAAGCTATCGGTTTTAACTACCACACCATCGATGGCGATCTCTATTGGGATGAATCGGGCTTCTTCGAATTCTCCTATGATCAAATTCAAGTCCTCGAACAAGCTACCAACGTGCTTCACGCAATGTGTCTCGAAGCCGTAGAAGTCGTAATCGAAGAAGATCGACTCTCTGAATTCTATATCCCTGATCGCTTCCACAAATGGATTAAAGACTCTTGGGAAAACGATCAACCAACCCTCTTCGGTCGATTTGACCTCGCATGGGACGGCCAAGGCCCACCGAAACTTCTCGAATACAACGCCGATACCCCAACGTCACTCTTCGAAGCCGCAGTCGTCCAATGGCACTGGCTTGAAGATATCCAGCCAGCCAACCAAGTAATCACGCAGTTCGATCAATTCAACTCCCTTCACGACCAACTGATCGATGCTTGGAAATTCCTAAAACAAAATGGTTGGGATCATGTCCACTTTGCGGCTACTCCCAACCACGAAGAAGACTTCGGCAACATCACTTATCTAAGAGATACCGCAGCACAAGCTGGCATCGAAACCCAATACCTGGATATGCCCTCAATCGGCTACGATCACGCTAATCGCGTCTTTGTAGACACCGATGGCAACCCAATTAAGCACCTGTTTAAACTCTATCCTTGGGAGTGGATGCTCCAAGAAGAATTCTCGCAACACCTTCTGCAGTCCTCGACAATATGGCTTGAACCACCTTGGAAAATGCTGCTGTCGAATAAGACAATTCTTGCCATCCTCTGGGAACTCTTTCCCAACCACAAATACCTTCTGCCCGCTTCCTTCGAACCTCTTGATTGCGATTTTGTGCGCAAACCAATTCTCTCGCGAGAAGGAAGTAACATTTCAATCGTGAGCCAACAACACGACTCAAGCCAATCAACCGACGGCCCCTACTGGGACCAACCTTGCATCTACCAAGCCTACCACCCACTGTTTCATTCACCTACAGGATACGCTGTGCTTGGCAGTTGGATTATCGGTGACCGAGCATGCGGACTCGGCATTCGTGAAGATATCCAACCCATCACGCACAACACCAGCCGCTTTGTCCCCCACCGCATCCGCCGTACCTGATGTAGCCTTACCTGATGTAAATCCCAACCAACGAAACTTCCAAGCTCACCATCAGGATTTATCAACCACGGAACACTCCGAAAGGAACAATTCCTTTCCCGTCTCTTCTTTTTCCCTGTGTTCCGTGGTTCCATTCTACCTACCCAGATTACTCTGGACGACGAGGTCGCTGAGGCGCTTCGCCACCTCCACCACCTCCACGTCGCCCTTCAGGTCCTTGGCCACCGCCAGGCCCGCCAAAACCACCAGGGCCTCCTGGGCCACCAAAACCACCACCAGGTCCTCCAGGGCCAAATCCACCACCCATCATTCCCCCTCCTTGCCCACGACCTGGCATCGATCGCGCGAATTCGATCAGTTCGTCTTTGTTCAATTTGCCATCGCCATCGCGATCAAACTGCAAAGCTCGTTCGACAAATCGCTCAGGATTCATTCCACGCCCTTCGCCTTGCGGTCCACCTTCTGGTCGTGGTCCACCCTCAGGACGCGGTCCGCCTTCAGGACGCGGTCCGCCTTCAGGTCGTGGTCCACCTTCAGGACGTGGTCCACCTTCAGGACGTGGGCCACCTTCAGGACGTGGGCCACCTTCAGGTCGTGGTCCACCTTCAGGTCGTGGTCCACCTTCAGG
>CAIJIZ010000337.1 GCA_903820735.1 uncultured Pirellula sp. | reverse complement strand
TCGGATCGTGGATGAATTGAGTATGAAATCCGGCGTCTGCGTTTGAAAAGAGATCCAAGTCAGGGCGGGAGGATATCGCTCGGCTAGTTTGCCGAATTGTTCGGAAGTCGAGAAGAAATTGCGTGGGCTCGTGGTGCAATAGGTGAGGAGTTGCCTAGGGTGGATTTCTGGAAATTCCCTGCAAGCGGTTTGCCATTCACGGAAGATTGAGAGATCGGGATTCGAAGCGCGAGAATCTGTTCCAAGCAGGATCGGGACGCCCGCGAGAACTAGGTCGCCAAGTGGGTGCTTTGCGTGTCCAAAGTGACGATGTGTGCGCGGGCAGTATACGACGGCGAATTGATTAGGGGATTGCGCTAAGATATCGATCGCACTTTGCGAAAGATAATTTCCGTGGGCGATAAGGGTTTTCGGTGCCGCTTGCAATAGTAGCAGTATGTCTTCGATGGTCCCTATCTCGCGACGATGCTCGTCATCTGTCCATGGAGTGATCCAGTACGCAAACGGCCCCGTTCGATCCTTGGTCCATGACAACTCTTGAGTCGATTCAGCCAAATGCATGGAGACCCAAGTCTTTTTTTCGTTGGCTATCGAGACGGCTTGTGCTACAAGTCGCTTGGATGCGGTGTAGGGAGCGTGGGGGGCGAGTCCGGCAGCTATTAACGATGAGGATTTCGCAGGAGTAGATAATGCATCTTTAGCGAACTTAAGGGTCTCCCCTGCTCGTTGCTGCGTGACATCCACGAGTTCGATTGCACTTGCGACCCGCAAACCGATTGCCCCGAAGTCACCGGCGGCCTGAGTTACCCAATCGGCTGACCAAGGGGCCGTAATGTTGTCGATCAGGAAACGGGTGCCTGTGCAATACGCTTCGCGCAAACCTTTCTCGTAGGTCGCACGGCGATGGGCGATCGGGTCGGTCATCGAGCCCGCGAGGCTTCGGCGATGTTTGATTACTTCAGAGAGCCAATCGACGATACAGCCTTGATCCGGGACGTTGATTGGTACTTCAAGATCGCTGAATTCCAGATGGCAGTGGGAGTTTATCAATCCGGGAAGGATTGCTCCATGGCCGAGATTCCTTTGCGGAAGCGATTTGAATCGTTGGGGAAGCTGATCCCCAACGAAATCAATGATACCGTCGACGACGACAATCCAGCCGTTTGGAATCGGAGGAGAGTCGACGGGTAGGATCCAATCGCAAGTGCACGCAAAGGATGGGGCTTTCATGAGAAAGAACGAAGTTATGACAAGTTGTCGACTTCGTATCCCTTGCGGTAATTGCGTCGAAGCAGGGCGTTTGCTAGTTCGTGATTCGGGATTGCGATTTGTTCCGCGTTCCACTGCAACTCGCTTCCAGGGAACCGGTTCGCAAGGGTGCCGAGCAAGACCGCTTCGGTCAGTGGTCCGGCGTAACCGAAGTGAGCGGTGGTAGGGGCTCCGCCTAAGCAAGCCTCGACGAAGAGGTGGTAGTGGTTTCCATCGGGAGCTGCTTCAATTTTGTAATCCGCGAAGGATTTCGCTGGAAGCAGAACAGGCATTGCGACGTGGGGAAGAAGGATCGCTCCTTTTTCGCCAAGGAATAGTGAGCCTTGATCGGGCAATCCGATTGGTTTGCCATCTGCGCCTTCGAGGGGCCATGAGGAAGTGTCGGGCATTTTCCCGCCATCGCTCCAAGTGAGGATGAAGTCTGGGGTGGTGAATGGTGATGCAGGGAACGTGTATCGAGTGTGGTTTTGCATACCGAAGGATTTTTTCGGTGCAGCGGAGCTGCTGGAGATCACGCGCGATGGGTTTCCGAGTTTCAAAGCGGAGAAGACAGGATCGAGGATGTGGATCGCCATATCCCCCATGGTTCCACACCCGTAGTCGTACCATTTGCGCCAGTTGCCTGGATGGAAGTGACCTTGGGCGAATGGTCGTTCTGGGGCGGTTCCGAGCCAGAGGTCCCATTGCAAGTTTTCGGGGACTGGGGTTGGTTCTGGGTCTGGGCCTTCGTAGCCCCAAGTCTTATTGCTCCAAGAGTGCGTTTCTCGGATCTTTCCGATCACGCCGCTTTGGACAAGTTTCACAGCGGTGCGGTAAGCGCTAGCGGAGTGGATTTGGGTACCCATTTGGGTGACGACTTTTTTCTTTTCCGCAATGAGTCGCAGTTGCCGGGACTCGTAGACGTCGTGGGTCAGAGGTTTTTGGCAGTAGACATGTTTGCCGTAGTTCATGGCTGTCATGGCAGCCGGAGCGTGGGTGTGGTCTGGGGTCGAGACGGAGACAGCATCGATTTCACCGGCGATTTCGGCGAACATTTTTCTGAAGTCGCTGAATAGTTTCGCTTTTGGATGACGTTGGGCAGCGGACATCAAGTTGTTTGAATCCACGTCGCAAAGTGCAACGACATCGACTTTGGGGTGGGAGCTGAGAGAACCGAGATCAGCAGCACCCATGCCGCCGACACCGATGCTTGCGAGTCGCAGTCGTTGTTCGTCTTTGTTGGCTGCACGCAAGCCGCTTGCGGCATGCGACGCTGCAATAACCGCAGCGGTATTGGAAAGGAAAAGGCGGCGAGATTGGCTCATGGAGGGCTCCAGAAATTAGAGATTGAGGTGGGTGAGAGGACAAAACTATTCGTCCCCAGTGTAACTCATCCAGGGAGTAAAATGGTATGCTAGTTCGATTGAAAACGTATTCTCTCGGGCGTGTGTCCTGAGCTGATCGTGACCCATGAAGCTTGTGTTTTTAATCCGGTCAGGTGCAATCCGGTTGTGGGAAAAGCAATTCCTGGCTCGGATTGCGAATCGCATGGCGAATACGGGATGTGGAGCAATGCACAGAGACCTCGGGCCGGGGTAGCGAGTAACCGAGTAGGAAGAGAAAGTTATGGCACAGCAACGCAGCGTTGGGAATCGTCCTCAGGGAACAGTGCGTTACGAGCATTCGGGGCGAGTGGTTGTAGTCACTGGTGGTAGCAATGGTATTGGGTTAGCGATCTGTCGAGGTTTTTCTCAGGCGGGAGCACGGGTAGTTTGTGCGGACATCACCGAGTATCCCGATTTAAGTGATGAGCGCGTCCATTTCGTGAAAGCGGATGTCTCGCAGGAGTTCGACTGCGAGCGTGTAGTCCAAATTGCGATGGAGCAGTTCGGTGGGTTGGATGTGTTGGTCAACAATGCCGCGATACAACCGGCCGCATCGTATGTTCCGGTTGAGTCGTTGCAGGAATCGGACGTGAAGCGGATGGTGGGGATTAATTTTCTCGGATATACGTGGATGGCGAAGTACGCACTGCGAGCGATGCGGCAGCAAGGTTCGGGGGTGGTGGTCAACATAGCGAGTGGCCAAGCGCATCGCACGACGCGTGGAGTACCCATTTATGGTCCGATCAAAGCGGCCAATATTTTGCAAGCGATGCAATGGGGAGTGGAGTATGCAAGAGATGGGATTCGAGTGGTGAGTGTATCACCTGGTGCGATTGATACCCCTTTGGTTCGAGCGACCCTTGAGGCTCAAGGTGGGGAGAGCGAGTTAGCGAATCGTCATCCCTTGGGTAGGATTGGTCAGCCGAACGAAGTGGCTAATGCGGTGCTGTGGCTCAGCAGTCAGGATGCATCATTCATCACCGGCACGGATCTAGCCGTCGACGGTGGCTTGGGGGCCTTCGGAGCCTTCGCCGATCCGTACGAGCTCAGTTGAGAATCAACCGAGCTTTGTGAGTTTGATCGCTCTTACAAAGAACCACCCAGTTGCTTCGGTACGGAAAACTACTTTGCGTTTTCCGGCTGTCGCTTGCCGGTAAATTCAACTTCTCCAGCATCTGTTCCAAGGACGTAATCGATGTTTCCCTGGATTCTCTCGCCATAGGGACGGCCCATGAAGTCGGCTTTGATTTTCGTTCCTTGGAATTCGGCTTCGATTGAAAAGCAGAGTTCGTTTTTGTCAATCTTTACTTTTTGTGCATCGAGTGCAAGTTCCGTTGCGCCTCCCGATTTGTAGCGGGCCTTGAGCGCATCTCCTTCTTTGCTGATCGTCACAACAGGTTCAAGTAATTGGCCATTGGCATCAATCCGAAGTTTCCAAGTTCCTAAGACATCATCGTTCTGAACACTACGATTTGCATTCCAAGGTAAATCCAGGGCCCCTTCGTTCGAGGTCGCCTTTACGGTGCCGGTAAGGGTGTCGTTTTTGATCGAACCTGTAAATGCAAGCTGGACGTCCATCCCTTTGTAATCGATGGTCATCTCGAAGGTGAGCGAAGAGCCTACGACCTTACCGTTGCGAATGTCACGCTTGCGACCGGTGGAACTCTCATATTTGCCTTCGACTGTCCTCTCATTTGCAGAGGAGTTTCCTGGAGAGAGTTCAAGCTTTAGTTGATCTTTGATGGTTTGCGATTCGTATTCATATTCCCATCGCCAAGTTCCCGAAGGATCGATTGCCGGTTTGTTGGCGTCTTGTGCAAGACTATCGCTACTGATCGCTAGGAGTCCGCATAGCGCTAAGGCGAAGCAGTGTGCAATTCCGCTAAGGGGTGATTGGATGCAAGGCATTGTGGTTGAGGATTTCATGAGGTTGGCTTTGAAGAGTTTTGAATTGGTTTTCACGAGGTTCTTAAGATACTTGTTCGATTGGGCAAAGTCGACAGCGCGCAGGACTGAACGTTTCATTTGTTGAGGCGGAAGATAATCGCAGAAGGATCGGTTCCGGAGTTCGTGTGTAAATGTGCGTTTCGGATTTACAAATGTTTTCACTAAAGTGAGATATTCGGAACGATCTTGATCTATCGCGATGCGAGGATAACAGCTTGGTTGCCACCAAGTTCCTTCGCTTGATACATGGCCAAGTCGGCGCGTTGGAACCAATCCTGTGAGAGAGAGTCCGGTGAACACAGTGCAGCACCGGCACTGCAGGTCACGTGTACTGAATGACTCGGGAGCTCAAGTGGACGCTGATCGATCTTTTCGAGAAAACGCTTTACGTCGTTGATCACTTGTTCGCGGTTTGATCTCATGATGATTGAAAATTCTTCCCCGCCGATACGCGAGAGGTGTGCGCTGGGAAACGCTTGTCGAAGCCTCATCGAGAATTCGGTTAAGGCTTCGTCTCCGATTCTGTGGCTAAACTGATCGTTGACTTGTTTGAATCGATCGATGTCGAGAATGATCATCCACAGGTTCTGAGTCGATTGCGGATTGTGGGTCGCTTGGATTGCAAGCTCATCGAGGAATCTCGACCAAGCGCGACGATTGAGCAGTCCGGTAAGCGGGTCGCTGAGCGCTGTTTGGTGCGCATCGAGCAGTTCGCGTTGCAGTTGTTTGTTTTTTAGTAGGAGGATCCTGACCCATAGTCCGAAGAGGACTGCGCACAGGGCAAGTACCGCAATTGCAAGCCATGCAGTTGGGTCGATGTTGGAGGTTGCGTCGGCAGATTGGGCTAGGTCGCAGAGAACCACTCGCAAGGCTCCTGATTAGATACCGCCGAATCGCCTATTTCGTTTGCCGTATTGGGCAACTGCCGCATAGAGATCTTCTTTGCCGAACTCAGGCCAAGCTTTGCTGGTGACCAGAAGTTCTGCATAGCTGATTTGCCAGAGCAGAAAATTGCTTATTCGCATCTCGCCGCTGGTGCGGATCAAGAGGTCTGGATCTGGATAGTCGCGGGTGTATAGATGTTTGGCAATAGTTGACTCATCGATAGATTCGATGTTGATACGACCTTGTTGAACATCAAATGCGATTTCGCGAACGGCATCGACGATCTCTTGCCTTGAACCGTAGTTGATTGCAAGAACTAAAGTTTGCATTGCACCATCTTTGCATTTCTCGATGGCTTGATCGATCGCATCGATCACATCGGGCGATAACCCGTCGCGACGTCCGATGACTTGCAAACGAACCCCGTTCTTGATCAGACGTTCTGTTTGATTAGCAAGGTAGGTTCTTAGCAAGCCCATCAAGAAGTCGAGTTCTTCTTTGGGACGCTTCCAATTCTCATTTGAGAATGCGTAGAGGGTCAGGTAGGGGATTCCAAGTTCGCCGCAAGCAGTCAGGGCTGCTTCGACGGAATTCGCACCTTGGCGATGGCCTTCGATTCGCGGCAGACCTCGCGAGCGGGCCCATCGCCCGTTCCCATCCATGATGATGGCGATATGTTTGGGCAGACGGTTCGGGTCGATCGACTCGTTCATCGAATCTATCGACTCTTTGTTTTTACGCCTGCTGAAGATGCCCATACACCGGACCAGCTTCCACGAAAACTTGGTTTAGATCAGGAAAATGGTTTGTTCTCTGTCTGGGCCGACCGAGAGGACTCCCAACGGCACGGAGATCAATTCGGAGATACGATCCATATACTGCCGAGCCTTGAGTGGGAAATCCTCAAGCTTGCGAACGGAGGTTACGTCTTGGTTCCAACCGGGAAGGGTTTCGTAGACGGGTTTGCAACGACGCATCAGTTCGGGTTGGCATGGAAGTCGATCGGTTCGCTCGCCATCGATTTCATAAGCGACACATACCTTGAGTTCTTCGAAGTGGCTCAGGACGTCGAGCATCATCAAGGAGAGGTAATCTGCGCCACTGAGTCGTGCGGTGTAGCGAACGGCGACGGCATCGAACCACCCGCATCGGCGAGGGCGACCGGTGGTGGTCCCGTATTCTCTTCCGATTTCACGAATCTTATTACCGGTCTCGTCGAGGAGTTCCGTTGGGAACGGGCCGCCACCGACACGCGTGGAATAGGCTTTGGCGACCCCGATCATGCGCTTGATGGCACGTGGTGGAACGCCTGAGCCGCTACAAACCCCGACACCCGACGCGTTGCTGCTGGTGACGAAGGGGAATGTTCCGTGATCGATATCGAGCAAGGAGCCTTGGGCTCCTTCCATGAGCAATTTCTTCCCAGCATCGAGTTGGTCGTGGAGGAAATAAGTAGTATCACCGATCATTCCGCCGAGGGATTGAGCCCATCGTTGGCATACGGCGGTAATTTTCTCAGGATCGAGTTCGGCGAGTTCTTCTGAGGAGATCAAAGAAGCGAGCAGCGTTCGTTTGGCTCGGATAATCTCTTCAATTCGATTTGGTAGTTCAGGGCTGACCAGATCCGCCATGCGCATCGCATAGGTTCGGCCGACTTTGTCACGGTAGCATGGCCCGATTCCACGGTTCGTCGTGCCGATACTCTCGCCGTTGACGACCGTTTTGTTCATCGCACGGTCTTCGAGGAGATGCCAAGGCATCACTACGTGGGCGCGTTCGCTGATTTTCAAGTTGCTTCGTGGGGAGATGCCGCGCGCTTCGAGACCGGTAAGCTCTTGGATGAGCATGTTCGGTTCGATCACGACACCCGGAGCAATCACGTTTTGAATTTGTGGAGCAAGGATTCCGGAGGGAACGTGATGAAGCTTGTAGACTTCCTTTCCGCTTACGACAGTATGGCCGGCGTTGGCCCCACCTTGATAGCGGACAACGACGTCATGTTTTGGAGCTAAAAGGTCTACGAGTTTACCTTTGGCTTCATCACCCCATTGCAAACCGATTACGCAAGTCGCTGGCACAGGAATGTCTCGTTGAAAAAGTGGCCGAGAAAGTGGCTTGGAAAAGGTCTAGAGTCTATGCCCCAAGGGCAGAATGCGTCAAGGGTTACCCGCGACCTCCTTCGCAGCATGTTTCGCAGATTCGGTGGCATTTGGAACACTGGAATTTCGCACGGATTTCGATCAAACGCCCTGAGCAAACCGGGCAACAAGGAATACTTGTGTTTTCCAACTCAACGGTTGGACGGGGCGCCGTTATGATTTCCTTGGATGCTGTTGGTTGGGAATCCTTGGATTCCATGGCAAGCTCCTGAAGTTATTGTGGCTTTTTCGAAGTCGGAATCCGATTACCATTACAAATTCCAATCCAGCATCACTTTAGCGACTTCTTATTCCCGAGTCTAATACCCCTCCAAATAGCTCAGCCGGATAGCTCAGCCGGATAGCACAGCCAAATAGCTCAGCAGAATAGCACGGCCGATGTGATCGGTAGGAATATTCATCCGTTACAAACTGCAAGAAAACATACCGCAAGAAACTTCATGGAAGCGAACTCAGGGCGCATGTCACCGAAAAGTTCTAATCAGAAAAGTTCTAGTCCATCGACAGTCGGTCAAATGACCCCTGAGCGGGAAATCGGCTCGCAACTAGAAACTCAAACTTTTGTCGCATCGAAGGTGGCACCAGTGCAGTCACATTCGGCTGATGGGATGTCGGGTTCGGGCAAGATGGGGGGCTTGCTCAAACTGGTGGTATCATTGTTTCTGCTCTTTCATTTCTTCGTGATCGGCTTGATTTACTTTTCGAACAATAGCTTGCGACGAATGCCTTGGGCGGACGGTGCGTTGCAAGCGATCCAGGCGTACACGATCCCGCTTGGTTGGTACACGGAACTCGCTCCGATGTCGTTGATCGGCTCCGAAACGTATGACCGGCCGGTGGAGGTGTCGATCAAATCCGACAAGGAGAGTCGGGTTTGGAATAGCTGGGAAGGCTCCGTAAGGGGCGGAGCAGGTAAGGGTGATTCACGTTGGCGACGGTTGATGCAGGTCGCCGGTGCTTTAGCGGTTAACGGCGACGAAGAAGGGATCGGCCTGCTTGCTCTTTCCTTGGTGGAGAAAGGGAAAGCCGAGGGGATGGATATTGAAGCGATTCGTTTGATTGGTAAGGAGACCGCATCTGCGGATGGTCAAGTGCTCGAGTCTGAGACGTTGTTTGAAGCGACGGTGGTTGAGTTAGAGGATGGCGAGACGACGTTGGTGCCAGCGATGGAGCCGACTCGAACGGTCCCGGTTGTTGGTAAGCGATAAGTTGCAGGGCCGGTTGGTTTCAAGAAGCCGGTGGGTCGCAAGATAAGAGTTTTTTTGTGGATTGGAAATCGAGGATGACGTTGGATCGATCTGACAAGCCGTGGACGCTGGAGTTTTACCGCAACATAGCGCGAACCTGGGATACTTTTTGGTTTTCCGCTACATCAAACTCGATCAACACCACAGTGCGAATAGCGCTAGGGTTGGTGATGTGTTTGCAGTTCCTCCTGCATTGCCTATGGGTTCCGGATTGGTTGACTGGCAAAGGTTGGCTGAATGAATCCGTGGGGCATTACTTGATAGGTCAGGGAATGGAGGGGACGGGAAGCGAATATCGGTGGTCGTTGCTTTATGGTTGGAATTCAAGTGGGGTTGCTTGGGGGATATGTTTGGTTGGATTGGTAGCAAGTGCGTTGATGGTGATCGGGTTCGGTGGTCGAGTTGTCGTCTTATTAGTATGGGGGGCGGTGGTGATGATCCATCAGCGATCTCCTTGGTTAACTCTCCCTGCCGAGATGCTTCAGATAGCAGCTTTGTTATATCTTGCGATAGAACCAGGCATGAGTTGGTTTGGTTCGAGCCAAGTGGGACGCGGTGGTATTGGCATTGGTTCGCAGAAGGAATCTTCGGCGAGTGAGTATCGAGTGTTGTCTAATTTGGCGATGCGGTGCATGCAAGTCCACTGGATTTTGTGGTTGGTCATGGCAGCGACGAGTATGTTGCAGCAAGTCGCGTGGTGGAACGGGACGGCGGCAGCTGTTTTATCCGAGCAAGGGGCGGGGCTGATGGGGGTGTTGACGAGGTCGAGTCTTTGGGGGCAACTGGCCACCATGGGTTTGCTTGCCGTGCACTTTTCGACAGCGATTTTCTTGGTGAATCGTCGTTCGTGGGGATTCGCGGTGCTCAGTTCGGCATTGCTTGCGATCGGATTGGTTGTGATTGCCGGTGATTGGATGATGGGGGGAATGGTCATTGTTTTCTTGTTGGCTTTTCAAGGGAACTCGAAGAGCGAGTGAGTGGAAGATGCGACGCGGGGAAAAAATCCTGTTACAATTCGCTCGGCATTTCACACGCACGGAATCGAAATCGTCTTCATGCCACATGGGTCATCTTTCATACTTAGTAATCTAGGAAACCGATATGGATATGCCGAGAACGGCTAGTTTGCTTGATCAGCAAGCATCTTGTGCAGACTCTGCTGATGG
>CAIJIZ010000336.1 GCA_903820735.1 uncultured Pirellula sp. | reverse complement strand
CGTATTGCGATCGTGTTCCAGTTCAGCAGCGCGAGCTTTGGGGGACAGGTCATCGAGGAGGTGGTCGTAGTCGTGGTTCCCCATGTAGGTTGCAAACATGGGGTGACGTTGGCATTGATCATCGAGCCAAGCTTGGAAGCGTTCCGAGAGCTTTGCATCGAATGCGTTTTCGTTCGAGTTGGATTGATTCGCAGTAGGGCGGCCTTGAGTGGATGCGTCTTGAGCTAATGCGCTGTGGGGCAATAAGCTTGATACAAGTAGGCAGCTTGAAGATGCCAAGTGGATCGAGAAGCTCAGTGTAGGGACGATTCGCAAAGCAGTTTTTAGAAGCCGTTTGATGTGTTGTCTGGACATTGTCTTAAAGGACTCCTTTGGAGCTAGGGATACCGGTTTGACGGGGGTCAAGTTCGCATGCCTGTCGGATTGCCCGCGCGGCACCCTTGAAGATGGCTTCGGCGATATGGTGGGTGTTTCGACCGTAGTGCAAAAGGACATGGAGATTGCATTGAGCATTCGTAGCGAAGGCTTGCCAGAAGTCTTCGACGAGTTCGCTGTCGAACTCTCCGATTTTTTGCGATGGCATCGGGGCTTGAAACACCAAGTAGCTTCGTCCGCTGAAATCGACTGCAAGTGTTGCGAGTGTTTCTTCCATGGGAAGGACGATATGACCGTAGCGACGGATCCCCGATTTGTCACCCAAGCAGTCGCGGAAGGCTTGGCCTAGGCAGATGCCCACATCTTCGGTGGTGTGGTGAGCATCGACTTGCAAGTCTCCGATGGCTTTGACTTCGAGGTCTACAAGAGCGTGGCGGGCGAAGAGGACCAGCATGTGATCGAGGAAGCCGACACCGGTATGGATTGAGTTTTGGCCGGAACCATCGATGTTCAATCGCAGCGAGATTTGGGTTTCGGCTGTTTTTCGTTCGAGTTGCGAAGTTCTGTGAGATTGCATAGATAGCAAAGCGGATTGTTTCAGGAGTAGGGGGGCAAGCATGCATCGATAGCGACCGCGTCGCGAAGGCGAACTCATTATTTCACAAACCGAGGAGTCCCAACAGTCGAGCGCGGGCTCTATTCGGCTTTCTCAAGATTTTGTGCCGGTTCTAGTAGCCATAACGGGTGTACGGCTTATTGAGGGAGCGGAGTGATCCTGACCGGGGTGGTTTTTTTGGGTGTAGGGAGTGAGGGGATTGTTTCATTGTGTTGAACGAGGCTATCGCGAATTTCACGCAGCAACACAATTTCTTCGGATGGGGGAGCGGGTGGCGCATCGGCTTTGGCTTGTTCAAATCTCTCTTTGGCGGCATTGATAAGTTTGACCATCAGGAAGATAGCTGCCGCGATGATCACGAAGTCGACAACCGATTGCAGGAAGGCACCATAGGCGATGATTGGGGGATCGGTTTTTACACCTTTTGGGATGCGAGGGGTGTAATTTAGTTTGGCGAGATCGATCCCTTTGGTCAGGAATCCGACGATTGGCAAGATCAGGTTCTTCACCAGCGAATCGACGATTTTCCCGAAGGCGCCACCGATTACGACACCGACAGCCAGATCTAGGACGTTACCGCGCATGGCAAAGTCTTTGAATTCTCGAAGCAGACTCATGGGTAGATCCTCGGATTGGGGGTGAAAATGGAGTGTGCATGGGATTAGCGGATTGCAGGGAAGGGATCAAGATCGAGTGTTTCCCGGTTAGCGGTGTTGCATTCGTTGCTGGAGATAGGGTATTAGCAGAGGGTTATGGTTCGCCGATTGATCCCCATAAAGCCGTTTCATGAACGGACTCGAAGAACGTTAGCGAGGGCAGGGTTGCTCGTCGGGGGGATTGCGCCATTGGTGTTGGTGGGGATCATGACCGTGTTGTATTGGTCCCCTGCCTATCAAGGGTATTTAAAGCGCAGCTGGGAGTTGCGTGTGGGTTCGAACCTTGGAGTTCGAGTTCGAGTCGGATCGCTACAATGGTTAGCGCCCGAGCAGTTTCGTGCTGAGGATGTGGTTGCTTTTCATCCAGAGACAGATGCGCCGTTGGTCAAGATTCCTAAGTTAGATGGATTGATGACTGCGCAGGGTTGGTCTGTGATTTTGAAGGATCCGGTGCTTGATGGGGAGCAATTCGAATCGTCGTTGCAGTTGATGCACGATGGCTTTTTATGCAAACCGCAAACTCGCGAAATGATGTTAGCTGTCTCGGTTCCGAATGGATTGAGCATTCATCGCGGGGGGGATCAGATCAAACTCGGGCAAATCGAACTATGGATGCGTCCGACGGCGGACAAGTCGTCGATACAAACGAAGTTTACTTTTGCTGATCAGCCATTTGGTGAAGTTGAGTTGCAGGTGGTTCGCAGTCATTCTCCTGATGATTTGTCGACAAGTTTCGAGATTGTTTCGCCCAAGTCTTGGATAGGGATTGAGAATTTCCATGCATGGCTTCCATCGATACGTTCGCTGGGGGCGAATGCAAGATTTCGCGGAGTGCTTCGCGCACGCTGGGGGGTAGAGGAGTCTGATGCGATGTTCCAAGGGGATATCGATCGAATCAGCTTGGGAGATCTCACAGGCCCAATGGGATCAGTATTGCGCGGTGATGCTTTGGCAAGTATTGAGCGTCTGAATTTCAGCGATGGTCGGATTTTATTTGCGAAGGGGAAGCTGCAGATTGCACAGGGGCTCGTCAATACTCCTTGGGTGCGGAGAGCCTCGCAGTGGTTGCAGTTGCCTTCCTCGTGGGAAGCTCAAATGCGGGAGAGTCAGAATATCGAGTCATTCGCTCTGGGAATTGAGTTGAGTCCCGAAGGGGTGCGGCTCGAAGGGCTCTTGCCTGGTCCGAGCCAATGGCCGCCGGTAGCGGTCAAGTTGGAGCAAGGAACACTGTGTACCCCGAAAGAAGTTCTGCCGATGTCCCACCTAGTCGCGGCTTTTCAGTCCCCCTCCGCCGGAGAGTCTTCGGTGGATTTAAATGCAATGCGATTGGCCGCGATTTTGCCTTGGCCTTCCCCTTCGAAGGAGGGGGTGGCGACCGGGGAGGAAGGGGTGAATCGGGTCAATTCGTCTCGGATTACCCGCCGTTGGGAGGAGTCCAGAGTGCGTTAATGAGGGATTTCCTGCCTTTGTAAGTAGGAATCCTTCGAAAATCCCTTGGATTCATCTTCCATCAAAAGGGGGCTTTCGCGACAATACGTCCATGTTAAAACAAACGGTCTGGAGAGGATATTCCAGCTCGTAACAACCCCTCGCTCAAGAATCGGAAATCTATGTCGGACGCAAAACTCCTTGGTGAAGCGGACCCTTCGGTGCTCGTCGCATCTGGTCAAGTCGAAGCCCAAATCGATGTGGACCCCGCGGAGACGAGTGAGTGGTTAGGCTCTCTCGATTACGTTTACAAGAGCAAGGGATCCGATCGGGTTCGGTATTTAGTGAAGGCGTTGGAGAATCGTGCGCGGCGCGATGGGGTGGTGATCCCTTCGGAGACGACGACTCCGTATGTGAATTCCATTCCGTTGGTTAGTCAGCCTGCATATCCCGGGAATCGGGAAATCGAGCGACGGATCAAGAGTATTATTCGCTGGAACGCGATGGCGATGGTCGTTCGAGCGAACAAGAAAAATAAAGGGCAGGGGGGGCATATCAGCACCTTTGCCAGCAGTGCTACCCTTTACGAGGTTGCCTTCAACCATTTCTTCAAGGGGCGTGGTGAGTCGGGTTACGCTGGGGATCTTGTCTATTTCCAAGGGCATGCTTCGCCGGGTATGTATGCGCGGGCTTACGTCGAAGGACGCTTGCCGGAGGCGAAGCTGGAGAATTTCCGACGTGAGTTGCAGCCCGAGGGTGGTTTGAGTTCTTACCCGCACCCTTGGCTGATGCCGGAGTTTTGGGAGTACCCCACGGTGTCTATGGGGCTCGGACCGATCATGGCAATTTACCAAGCTCGATTTAATGAATATCTAAACGATCGCGGATTGAAAGATACGCGTGGACAAAAGGTTTGGGCGTTTCTTGGGGACGGTGAATGCGACGAGCCTGAGACGCTCGGTGCGATCACGATGGCCTCCCGCGAAAAGCTTGATAACTTGATTTTTGTGGTCAATTGCAACCTTCAGCGTCTCGACGGTCCAGTTCGCGGCAATGGAAAGATTATCCAAGAGCTCGAAGCGGTCTTCCGTGGAGCGGGTTGGAATGTGATCAAGGTTATTTGGGGCGGTGATTGGGATCCGCTTCTTGAGCGCGATGATTCAGGGCTGCTTGCACAGCGAATGACCGAGATTGTCGACGGACAGTATCAAAAGTACGTCGGGATGAACGGCAAGTACATCCGCGATCACTTCTTTGGTAAGTATCCTGAGTTGCTTAATTTGGTTTCCAATTACTCGGATGAGAAGTTGGAGAAGATGAAGCGTGGCGGGCATGATCCTGAGAAGGTTTACGCGGCTTATAAAGCTGCCGTTGAGCACAAGGGTCAGCCGACGGTGATCCTTGCGAAGACCATCAAGGGTTATGGTTTGGGAGAGGCGGGCGAAGGGCGAAACATCGCTCACAACCAGAAGGAAATGAACGAAAAGGAACTTCTTGAGTTCCGATCTCGTTTCGGGATTCCGATTTCCGACGAAGACGTAGCCAATGCTCCGTTCTACAAGCCACCCGAGACGAGCATTGAGATCAAGTATTTGAAGGAGCGGCGAGCGGCTTTGGGTGGATCATTGCCCAGCCGGCCTGCGAACCATCCGGTCACAGAGACACCGGCATTGGACGATTATCGCAAGTTCATGAGCGTGCAGCTCGATGGCAAGACGATTTCGACTACACAAGGGTTCGTGCGATTGCTCAATCGTTTGGTCAAAGACCAGAAGATCGGTTCGAACATTGTTCCGATCGTGCCTGACGAGTCCCGTACATTTGGTATGGAAGGGATGTTCAAAGAGATCGGTATCTATGCCCATGCCGGTCAGTTGTACGAGCCTATCGACTCCGATCAAGTCGCTTTCTATAAAGAAGCTAAAGATGGCCAGATCCTCGAAGAAGGGATCACTGAATGCGGTTCGATGAGCAGTTTTGTCGCAGCAGGTACTGCTTATTCGGCGCACGGGATCAACATGATTCCGTTCTATATTTACTACTCGATGTTTGGGTTCCAACGCGTTGGTGACTCGATCTGGGCGGCTGCTGATATGAGGGCCAAAGGGTTCTTGATCGGTGGAACGGCAGGACGAACGACCCTCAACGGCGAAGGCTTGCAGCACCAAGACGGCCACAGCCATCTGAACGCAATGGCATTCCCAACGGTGCGTGCATACGACCCGGCTTGGGCTTACGAAACCGTCGTGATCATTCTCGATGGGATGCGCAAGTTGTACCAAGAAGGGGAGACGGCGATCTATTATGTGACCGTCCACAATGAAGACTACGAGATGCCTGCGATGCCTGAAGGGGTTGAAGACGGGATCATCAAGGGGATTTACAAGTTCAATTCGCAAGAAGCAAGCAAGCCTAGAGGTCGAGTTCAGTTGTTTGGCTCGGGGGCTATCCTGCGGCATGTGATTGAAGCATCGAAGATCCTCGCAGAGAAATATCAAGTCTCGAGCGATGTCTGGAGTGTGACGAGCTACACGCAACTACGTCGAGAAGCACAAAGCGTCGAGCGCTGGAACATGCTTCATCCTGACCAACCTGCTCGCAAGAGTCATATCGAGAGCGTGCTTGCTGGGGTCAAGGGGCCGATCATCTCCGCGAGCGATAATGTTCGTGCGGTGGGTGAGCAACTAATGCCTTACTTGGAACAAGACTACTATGTGCTCGGATGCGATGGCATGGGACGCAGTGAAACGCGTCCAGCTTTGCGGCGACACTTTGAAGTCGATGCGGCTTCGGTTGCGATTGCAGCTTTGTATCGGCTCAGTCGTGCGGGAGTGATCCCGGCAAAAGAGGTCGCCCAAGCGATTAAAGATCTTGGAGTGGATCCGGAAAAACCCAATCCGCTGTACGCATAGTCGTTCGGCAGCACTTCTTTTTACCCTCATTTACCGAAATCAATACATTACCCATGGCTATAGAAATCAAGTTGCCCTCGCTTGGAGAAGGCGTAGAGTCTGGCGATGTTCTCGAGGTGTACGTCAAGGTAGGCGACACTGTAAAGAAGGACCAAGCGTTGTTTGAGTTGGAAACCGATAAGGCGACTGTTGCGGTACCTAGCCCCCAAGCGGGCAAGGTCCTGAGCATCACCGTAAAGGAAGGGGAGACGGTCAAGGTTGGCCAAGTTGTTGGGACTCTCGAGGGAGTTGCGGCACCATCAGCACCGGCACCAGCAGCACCGGCACCAGCAGCATCCGTACAAGCTTCTGCACCAGCAGCACCGGCACAAGCTTCTGCCCCGGCAGCACCTGCCGCGTCGGTAGCTCCTGCCCAAGTGGCACCCGTTAAACCACCCGTGGTGACTCCAGTTCAAGTAAGCCCAGCCCCCGTCAGCCCAGCCCCGATTTCCGCTTCGGTTAATCCAGGTCCCAGCTCACAGGTCAGTGACGACGATGTGATTGCTGCCGGGCCTGCGATTCGTCGCTTTGCTCGGGAAGTTGGCGTAGATCTCGCTGGCGTGACCGGTAGCGGTGAACATGGACGCATCACGCGAGAAGATGTTCTGTCTATCGTTCGCAATGCGAGTCAGCAGCAAAGCACAAAACAATCGTCGGCACCTGCAGCGAGTGCACCTGTGGCTGCCCCATCTGGAGCAGGCTCTGAGAGCGGTTCGAGAAGCGCATCTGGTAAGTCTTCCGGCGAGCGACCAGGAACAGCAGCGACCGATGATTTCGGTCCGATTCGGGTCGATCGTTTGACGAAGATTCGCAAGACGATTGCTAACCAGATGGATAAGTCTTGGTCGACCGTTCCTCGCGTAGTGAACTTCGATGACGCAGACGTTACCGAGCTCGAAGCGTTTCGGCAATCGAGCAAGGACGATTATGCATCGCGAGGGATCAAACTTACAACGATGCCGTTTTTGATCAAGGCGATTGCGACAGGGTTGAAACACCATCCGGCACTCAATGCGATGATCGACATGGAGAATGATCAGATCATCTATAAAGACTACGTCAACCTCGGGATTGCGATTGATACCGAGCGTGGCTTAGTCGTGCCGACGCTCAAGAATGCGGATCGCATGTCGATTCCCGATATTGCATACGCGCTCTCCGAATTGTCGAACCGAGTTCGCAACAACGATTTCGCCGTATCGGATCTTCGTGGTGGTACGTTTACCATCAGCAACCTCGGGGCAATCGGTGGCACGTACTCGACACCCATTGTCAATGTGCCAGAAGTCGCCATTCTGTTGGTTGGCAGGTCGCGAAAACTTGCAACCGTCATGGACGACGATTCAATCAAACCTCGATTGATGATGCCTCTGAGCTTGGCTTACGATCACCGATTGGTCGATGGTGCGACAGCAGCACGGTTTTTGAACGATATTATTGCATATCTTGAAGCACCCAGCCGTCTGCTGCTTGCGATATGATAAGCCAATCGAGCCATGGATGATTTCCCAGGTTCTCGACCAAAACAGTTTTAAGGCAAGGCGCGGTGTTAATCGCGTCTTGTCGTTTTTTCCGGCTCAATTTATTTCGGTTCGCAGTGGTGAATCCACAATGCCAAGGGGTGCATCCGCTCAGTAGGGTTTCCAAGTCGGTTGGAAGTTGCCTTTGAAGTTAAGTTAGAAGTTAGGTTGGTTAGAAAAGGATTTAAGATGAAGAAGTCAGAGAGCACCACTGCAAGCGTTTCCGCTTTTATGGAGAAGCATTACCGGCATTACAACGCACGTGAGACATTGTCGGCTGCGAAAGCGTACAAGTCTTTTATCGAGAACGACAATGGCGCGATGATGGTTTCGTTGGCGGGTGCAATGAGCACGGCTGAACTAGGTATTTCTCTTGCGGAAATGATCCGCGCCGGGAAAATCCACGCGATCTCGTGTACCGCAGCAAATCTTGAAGAAGACTTGTTCAACCTATTCGCTCACAACGAGTACAAAGTGATCGACAACTGGCGGGCGCTCAGTACCCAAGACGAAATTGATTTGCGAGATAGTGGGTACAACCGTGTGACCGATACATGCATCCCCGAGACGGTAATGATGCACATGCAAGATCGACTTGTGAAGTACTGGAAAGAAGCGGCGGATCAAGGGAAGCAGTACTTTGCATACGAGTACATGTTCCGCATTCTTGGCGAAAAGGAGCTTGAGCAGCATTACCAGATCCCGCGAGAGCATTCTTGGATGATAGCGGCCAAGGAAGCAGGCATACCGATTTATTCACCGGGTATTGAAGACAGTACCTTGGGGAACATGTTCACAGCGCGAGTAATGGATGGGACGGTCTCTTCGCATTCGGCGTTGAAAACCGGTACGCAGCAGCTTGAGCATTTAGCCCGATGGTATAAAGATCTATCGCAAACTCGACCGATCGGTTTTTTCCAAATCGGTGGCGGGATTGCTGGTGATTTCGCGATTTGCGCTGTCCCGATGTGGATTCAGGATCTCGACGAAGCGAACATCCGTAGATGGGCTTATTTCTCCCAAATTTCCGATGCGGAGACAAGCTACGGCGGATACAGCGGTGCGGTGCCGAACGAGAAAATCACTTGGAATAAGCTCGAAGGCGACTGCCCTAAATTCATGATTCATAGCGATGCGACAATCGTTGCTCCGTTGATTTTCGCTTATGTGTTAGGGCAATAAACCCTATACCTAAACGACTTGCCACCACGCCTCCCTTACGATTGGATACGAAGGGTTATGACACCCAAAAAATTGACCGACTCGAACCTTCCATTGGATAGAGTTTATTGGGTTGAGCCGCAACGAGTCCTTGCCGGCTCCTACGCTGGAAATCCCGATTTGGATAAAGCTCGCGCACGACTAAAAGGGCTTTTTGACATGGGGATTCGAACCATCATCAATTTGATGGAGGTCGATGAGCAGAATCGCGATGGAGAGCCGTTTGTTCCTTACGAACCGATCTTTCGAAAGATAGCTCGTGCTGCCGGGCAAGAGGTCGAAGTACTTCGGTTTCCTATCAAGGACAATAATATACCTTCGAAGATCCTCATGACGTCGATCCTCGCTGCGATCGGAGCATCACTGGAAGAAGACAGGCCGGTTTACATTCATTGTATGGGTGGCATCGGTCGAACTGGTACAGTGGTGAGTTGTTGGTTGCTGCAGCGTGGTTTGGCCACCAAAGCGAATGTATTTGATGTTTTGGCCAAATTGCGAGTCGCAGATAAGGTGCGAGGAATTTACGATTCACCTGAGCCTGGGATGCAAAGGAATTTTGTTCAAGCTTGGTCGATACAGTCTCAGTCTACACAGTCTCGGTCGGTGGAATCTCGGTCGATAGAGTCCCGGTTGGTAGAGACCCGGTTGGTAGAGTCAGGCAATTCACAAATTGCGAAATCGAAAGAGCCGCCATCGAAGTCTGGCAGGGATTGGTTTACGCGATTGATGGGATTCACCGAACGCGATTCGAATGAGGTTCGCGAATGGATTACCGTCGAAGGAGAGACATTGACGTCGAAGGTTAACGGAGCCTCGTACCAAGCCGGTCGTTTAGAGATCGCTTCCTTACAGGATTTCAGAACGCGACTAGCGGGACAGCAGCCGCCGATCGGTAATTTTAGAGTTGGGAAATCAAAAGTTAGAGAATCGGTCGCGGGTGCGGGGGGGATTGGGGAGTTGGAAGTTGGCGAATGGGTCGGCGACGTAACTGAATTGCATCGCGATCCGGCAAATGCCAACGCAATGTTTCAAGTCGCTTCTCAGTTCAATCTGCTTGAGATGGTCGGCCCTGAAGTCACCCCGGAACGAGGTGTTGGAAGATATGAGAACGATCGAACACAAGGGCCAGCCTGCGCGATCGCTTGCGGTGCCGGGACCATTTATCGCAATTACTTTGTTCCCGTTGGCGGTCAAATAGGTCAGTCGGCAAAGTGTCAAGTCGATTGCTTGGCCGATCTTGGCGAGGCCTTGGGAAATGAGGATGGTAAGCTCTGGAAGATGTCGAACGGATATGCACGTCCGTCGGCACGCGGACTTGATGCAGTCGTCAAAACGCTCGGTGGTCTCTCCGAGGCTGCGTTGGATCTGATGCGAGAGAAGTTGAGAATAGG